>JAQSWU010000035.1 GCA_029266475.1 Rickettsiaceae bacterium
TTGGTCAAAGTTCTGCCTAAAAGATAAATATAGAAAAAATAAAAAATCTACCTTGCATAGCTTGAAATCTTTACAATACATCTTAACTTGACGCATATGCATCAGGAAGTCACTGGAACTATGAATTTAGGTACCCAGAAAAATTTGCAAAATTTACACCTGGGTGCGCCGATAAGCTCATTAATAAGAGAGACCCTTCTACCTGCAGCTCACAAGGGTTAATTAACGCTTATGACAATTCTATTATATATACCGACTATTTCCTTGCAGAAATAATTAGTCGCCTGAAAGATAAAAATGCTATATTAATCTATACCTCAGACCATGGAGAGTTGCTTGGTGAAAATGGTAAATTCATGCATGCTAACCTTGAAGCATCAGAGCCAGGCCAGTATAATGTCCCCTTCATTATTTGGATGTCGGATACTTATAAAATTAATAACCCTGACTATTACGCTAATATTCGAACACATTTAAAGCATAAAATTAATCATGATTATATTTTTCATAGCGTGCTCGATTGCAGTAGGATAGAATCAGAAATTATAGATAAAAATTTGAGCCTTTGCCGCTCAAGGTAGGTAGCGTGAAAAAAATATATATAATTGCTGGCGAAGCTTCCGGTGATAAGCTGGGTGCAGGCCTGATGAGAGCCCTTAAAGACCTTTATAAGAAGGAAGTGCGGTTTTATGGCGCAGGCGGACCACTTATGACTGCTGAAGGATTACAATCACTTTTTCCTATTAGCCAAATTAGCCTAATGGGCTTTTTCGAAGTCTTACCTCATATATTCGAAATAAAAAAGATTATAGCAGATACGGTAACAGATATTATTAAAACCGAACCTGATATTGTAATAACAATTGACTCTCCCGGCTTTAACTTTCGTGTAGCAAAAGCTTTAAGGGACACTAACCCTAAATTTAAGCTTGTGCATTATGTTGCGCCAAGTGTGTGGGCCTATAAGGAGGAGAGGGCGGTTAAATGCGCTGCTATCTTCGACCATATGCTGGCATTATTCCCTTTTGAACTACCTTATTTCGAAAAGGTCGGACTTGATATCACTTGCGTCGGTCACCCTATATTCGATTTCGATTATGATAAACTTCGCAAACCAGCCTTTAGACTTAAACATAATATAGAGCCTGATAAAAAACTAATATGTATTACACCTGGAAGCCGTAAAGGTGAGATTGCAAGGCATATGCCTATATTGCTTCGGGTAGTAGGTGCACTTGCAAGAGAATATGAAGGTTTAGTGGTTGGTATTCCTGCTCCCTCTCTTGAAATTGCCAATTATATAAAATCTTTAATTGGAACAACTCAGCAAAAGTTTATTATAGTTCTAAGTGATGAAGATAAAATGAATCTTTATAAGGCTGCGGATTTAGCGCTGGCTAAATCAGGTACAAACACCTTGGAAATTTCAGCTTGCAGCACTCCCCAGATTGTATTTTATAAACTTAATATTTTTAGCTGGTATTTACTCAAATTAATGATTAAAGTCAAGTTTGCCTCAATTATAAATATTGTTGCAGGCAGAGAGATTATTCCTGAATTACTACAGTCTAATTTCACTACAGAGGCATTATATAGTAAAGCAAAAGAGTATTTACAGGATAAAAAGATTAGGGACAAACAGCTAGCTGATGCAGAAAAAGTACTAGTTGAGCTTGGTTTTAGGAAGAAAGAAAGCTCAAGCGCTATTGCAGCGCGAGCTGTTAGAGATATTTTAGAAGAAAGGGTTTAAATTATGCACTATCCCTAAAGCTCACTATTCCTAACCCCTAAAATCTTCCCTTTAGGTAATTTGAAAGGTTACTCACAGCAACCATCTCCTCTATCCCGCTATCAAGGTCTTTAACTTTCACTTGAGAAGCTGTTAGCTCTTCACTGCCAACAAATATTGCAACTTTTGCGTTTTTATTATTTGCTTTCTGCAAGCGCTTAGCAATTTTCCCACTCAATTCAACCATACAAGGCAAGCTCTCAGCGCGTATATTTTCTGCAAGCAGTACAGCATCATGGATAGAATCATCGCCAATAGGTAAAATATAGATTGGCCTTGGAAGTGGTTGCGTAAAATCTTTCATTAGAACTATTCGCTCAATTCCAGCGGCAAAACCAATGGCTGGCGTATCAGGTCCGCCCATCATTTTCACCAGCCCATCATAACGTCCGCCTGCAAGAATTGTCGATTGAGCACCAATCTTCGTTGTTGTAAATTCAAAAGCTGTATGGTTATAGTAATCAAGACCTCTCACCAGCTTTTCATTTATTACATATTTTACTTCTAAAAGATCGAGATACTTTAGAACCTGTTCAAAATATGCTCTTGATTCAGCAGTATATGACTCAGAAATCCTTGGAGCATTGGCCACTATAGCCTGGTCACCAGAATCTTTGGAGTCAAGAATACGAAGGGGGTTATGAGAAAGCCTCTTTAAGCTATCCTCAGAAAGCTTATCTTTAAAATCATGAAAATAGGTGACAAGCAGCGCGTGATATTTCAATCTTGACTCCTGGCATCCTAGAGAGTTAAGCTCAAGTGTAGTATCTGCTAAAACGTCAAGCTTACTTAGAAAACTGGCTGCAAGTTTGATTGTTTCTGCATCAGAGTACGCAGATTGCGCTCCCAAATACTCGAAATTTAGTTGGTGGAATTGACGCTGCCTACCAGCTTGCGGTCTATCATGTCTAAAAACCGGTCCGGTTGAGAATAACTTTAGCGGCAATTCATGTTGCAAGCCATTCGAAATGAAAGCTCTAACAATACTTGCGGTGAACTCAGGTCTGAGAGTAATTTCGTCGCCGCCCTTATCCGTAAAACTATACATCTCCTTGCTAACAACATCAGAAGTCTCCCCAAGAGTCCGCGCAAAAATACTTGTCTGCTCCATTATAGGAGTGTTCATAGTAAGATAGCCATAAGCCCCCGCCACTTCCCTTGCTAAAGCTATAACATATTCATGTGCGCTAAACTCTCTAGGTAGTAAGTCTTTCGTTCCTTTAACCGGTAAAAATTTAGACATATTAGAACTCTATTTGATTACGCAGTTTAAGCATACCGACAACATTTATTATTAGCAATAACCCTGAAGCAAGCCCCATGATTAAACCTGCCTGCGCATGGGAAGAATTAGCAAAATAAATAAAGGCAAAAAATGAGTATGCAATATAAACATATTTACCATATTTCGGGCTTAGGAATTTTGCTGATTTTAATCCTACTGTGTAGAAGGCTATAATTGTTGTAAAACCTGCAAAAAATAACAATATTGCCATGAAATATTGCGTATATGGGAAATTAAAGTAATTCGACAGAATAGTTGGAATTATCTGCGCATCCTCTAAATGGTTTAGTTTATACCAACCGCCAGATACCAAAATTACCATAGTAGTTAAAGTACAGATGAATGTATCAGTAAATAAAGCATAAATGGCAATTTGTGCTTGCTTCTTTGGGTTGGCGATTCTTGTCTCGCTCTGCACTACTGAATCATAGCCAACGCCAATATCACCAGAATATACAGCTTTTGAAATACCCATATAAGCTGCAAGTAACATTGTACTACCAGCAAAGCCGCCAATCTTTGCTTGTCCGGTAAAAGCAGTCTCTAAAACCAGCGCTAGGTGACGTGGTAAATGATCGAACTCTAAAAAGATTATTGTAAAGCATATGATTGCATATCCAACCATGAAAATAGGCATCATAACTGAGCATATATCAGATAGTCTCCTAATGCCGCCTATTACAGTATAAAATGCTAGCGACAATAGTGCGAGTATAACTATGCTTCTATTTACACTAAATGTATCTTCTAAATAGTGAGTAAGCACACTAAATTGGTATATCTCGACACCATATATACATAATATGAAAGCAAATAAGCATGGGATAGTTTTTCCTTGAAATGCCTTAGACAGATAGAACATTGGGCCACCATCATAACCACCGTTTGCATTGCGTACGCGGTATTTAATGCCGAGATAAATCTCAGAATATTTTAGAAGCATACCACAAAGTGAGGCAACCCAAATCCATAATATACTGCCAGGACCACCTATCATTATTGCTGCGCTAATCAGAACAATATTACCCATCCCAACCATGCCACCAACAGAAGCAAAGTAAAGCTTGAAAGGGCTAATTCCTATATTGTCAGAGTTTTTATTCTCTTCTATTAAATCTTTTATATTTTTTTTAAAGTTGCCAAGAACTTTAAATTGAAAGCCTTTAGACTTTACAGTGAAATAGATACCAGCACAGCAAATAACGATGAAACCTATATAACTCCAGAAAATATCATTTGCTACTTCAAGGAATTTGAATAATTCATTACCCATAAAAACCTACATTCAAATTAAATAAAATAAAAAAAGGGGCCCTTGTAGGACCCCTGTAAATTTTACAGGTTACTACAAGAGCAGGATTAAACTAACGTTTTATCTTTATGATTAAGCTTCTAATAACGTATAAAGCAAGCATACCTGCAAACCATAACATTATTAAATGACCACTATGCAATAAATTACCTTCCTCATCTATTATTTGCTTAGATAATAGATAGCCGCAAGCTAGAAGCGCAATAGGTGCAACTAAGAATATTGCTGGACATCTAAATGGTCTATTTTCATTAGGCATAGTGAACCTAAATAGCATTACGATTATTGTAACAGTTATATAATCAATTAATGAACCCATACTTGTCATATGCAGCAATGTAGTTGATGGCACAAACGCAGTAAGCAATGCCGCTATAGTACAAATAAATGTAATAATTACATAAGGACTATCATATTTTGGATGCAGCTTTGCAAAGCTTTTTGGTAGCAACCCATCACGAGCAATTACGTATAAGATCCGAGACTGTGCATATAGCTGCATAAGTATTACAGTTGTCATCCCACAAACCGCTCCTACTGCTACAATGGCTGATCCTATTCTACTGCCACTTACTGTTAAAGCATGAGCAAGCGGTTGGTCATTATTTAATGTATGATAAGGTGCAATTAAAGTTGCAAGAGCGGCAATTGCAACATATACAAGTGTTGAGAGTATAAGCGAGCCTACAATACCTATTGTCAAATCTCTTTTAGGGTTTTTACATTCTTCAGCTGCAGCTGCAACCCCACTAAATCCTGTAAATGAGAAGAATAGTATGGACGCACCTAAAAATATTCCATTAGTTGGAAATGGAGTGAAATTTTCCCAGTTTTTAAAATCTATATGTGGAACTGCTGCTAAAATAAACGCACCGACTGCAAATAATTTTATAAATACAAGGATAGTATTCAGTTTTTTACTATCTTTAGTGCCAAGACATAAAATTATCCCGACAAATGTTACGATCAACAGCGCAGGTAAATTAATTATCCCACCATTTGCTGGAACAGTAGTATAGGCTTTCGGCAAATGTACTCCCCCTGCTTCTAATATAGATTGGATATAGCCAGACCACCCAGCTGCAACTGTCGCAGCACCGAACGTTAATTCTAAAATAAGCACGCTTCCAACGAGCCAAGCAAAAAGTTGGCCAAAGGCAACATACGAATATGTATATACACTGCCAGAAGTAGGTAACATTGTAGCAAGTTCAGAATAAGCAAGAGCAACAAATATACAAGTAAGACCTGCAATTGCATAAGAGATTGTAACAGCGGGACCTGCGTTTTGCGCTGCAACTAGACCAGTTACAACAAACACCCCAGCACCAATAATGCCGCCAAGGCCAATCATTACAAGGTCGAAAGCTGTTAAATTTTTCTGTAAACCGCTTGTTGTACTTGTCTCTCTAACAGAAACAAGCGTTTTTTTGGTCAAAAAACCCATATCAAACCTAACTTTATAAATTTAAATAATATCGCGAGTTATCCACCCGCCACCAAGTACTCTAGTCTCTCCATGGTAAATAACGCAAGCTTGGCCTGGCGTTACTGCTTTCTCTGAAGAGAAAAACTTAACTTTTAATTTGTCGCCCTCAGCAGGATATATTTTGGCAAGTGCTCCAGCATGCGCTGAGCGAATTTTCACCTTAACCTCTAAACCTTCCTGATGAACAGGCTCTTCACCTAACCAATTTACTTCTTTAATAATAAACTCAAGGCTATTTAGCGATTTTTCTGGACCAACATACACTATATTAGAATTAGGGTCAATCTTTACTACATATAAGGGCTCAGGAAAGGATATGCCAAGCCCTCGGCGCTGCCCAATTGTATAATTGATTATACCTTGATGCGTACCTAATTGGTAACCATCAACATGCATAATGACCCCCTGCTGCATGGCGCCAGGCCTTACTTTTTCAACTATTTTTTTGTAATTCCCATCTGGTACAAAACATATGTCCTGGCTGTCTGGCTTATCGGCGACTATTAAACCAAATCTTTGCGCATGCATCCTAGTCTCTTCCTTGGACATACCGCCTAATGGAAAATGAATGAAATTCAATTGCTCTTTAGTCGTCGCGAACAAAAAGTAACTTTGGTCCTTCTTATCATCTACACCTTTATGCAATTCCGCCCCGCTTACCCCGTTAACTCTTCTTACATAGTGTCCCGTAACTAATGCATCAGCGTTTAAATCGCGTGCTACTTGTAAGAGGTCTTTAAATTTAACTGACTGATTGCATCTAACGCAAGGTAATGGCGTTTCGCCCCTAATATAGCTATCCGCAAAATCTTCGATTACTGATTGCTTGAACCTACTTTCATAATCAAGCACATAATGGGGTATGGAAAGTTTTTCTGCGACCATTCTTGCATCATAAATATCTTGGCCAGCGCAACAAGCTCCTTGCTTACCTAGCACCGCTCCTTGATCATAAAGCTGCAAAGTAATACCAATAACTTCATAGCCTGCTTCACAAAGAAGAGCCGCGACTGTTGAGCTATCAACGCCGCCAGACATAGCAACGACGATTCTTGTCTTCTCTTTAGGTTTATCAAATTGCAAACTTTCCATATAAAGCTATATAATTCCGGTAAATTTTGGCGCGTATTTTATCATTAATTGAAGGGAAAATCAACAGAGTTCTTAATGACGAATTAATAAAGATGGCAGCAATTTGCGAATGATTAGAAGGTAACTGTTAGTTATAGAGATTTAGGTTAAACCATACCATTTGAATCTATAATAAATTTATTTAAAGTGTGGTACGTCGTCATTCCTCGCTTACGTATTACTCTTACGCTGCGCTCGTTATTTCTAGTACCACAACTCAACTAATTTCACTATAATTATCTTGACTTGCAAAATGCTCTGGGTAATTTAAAAAAGATGGTAACAAACTTTTGTTTAGGTTCTGTGAACATTTCTAATATCAATATATTTATGGAATTTTTGGCTGCAAATCATAGTAAATTTTTTGAAATAGGAGTAACTATTCCTACAAAATTTCCTATAATTTTCGCTCAAAACCTCACAAAAATCTTATTTATCTAGAAATGTTCACAGAACCTATTATGTTACCACAAATAAATGAACTGAAATATTATTTATAAAATCTTAAAGATCGTCGTTATGTAGGCGTTCATATTTTTCATGCCTTTCCTGAGCTTCGATACATAACGTTGCAAAAGGCCTTGCTTCTAAACGTTTAATTCCGATCTCCTCACCTGTCTCTTCGCAATAACCATATTCACCTGTATTGATACGCTCCAGTGCCGCTTCAATTTTATCTAAAAGTTTACGATAACGATCGCGAGTACGTAATTCAAAAGCGATAGTTGTCTCCATGGTAGCCCGATCATTAATATCCGGCTCATGCAGATTTTCTTCTTTTAAGTGCTCTAGAGTCTCATTAGATTCTTCTAAAATTTGCCTCTTTAACTCTTCAAGTTTACCTCTGTAATATTCTAACATTACAGAATTCATATATTCTTCTTTATCAGAAGGCTTGTAACCTTCTGGTAGCTTTACTCTATGTAATTGAGTAGTATTTACCATATCTGGAACCCCTTAACCCTAGCAAGTTGCTTAAATTAAATATATTGCGTAAAGATCATTCCACTTGCAACAGTTTTTTGCGCTGCAAGCAAAAATATTTTTAAAATGAAGTTTCTGGGATAAAACAAGGCTAAAGATTGCGGGAAGTTAAATGGTGGGTTTGAGAAGACTTGAACTTCCGACCTCACGCTTATCAGGCGTGTGCTCTAACCAGCTGAGCTACAAACCCACTAAAGTTTTTACCTAACTTAAAAGTGTGAGCTGTATTTTACTGAAAAGATTTTGGCTGTCAAGAATTATTCTTAAATTATTGCTAGTTCTTTTGCAATATTAATATTTAATTAGGCTTTGCTTTAGGTTTGACTGTCTGTTTAGCCAATAAATATCAAATCTTTCAAGATTAAAAGTTCCCTATATGTTAGCCAGATAATTAGAAGATTATATTTGAAAGACTAAATATCCGTTAGCAACTTACTCTGCAAAGCTAACAATATCGTGAGCCCGGTACCACTCAGGAGATTGCAGCTTAAACCCGTTTATTGCTTGTTTTGCGTATGCTTTAGCTTGCTTGATTTCACCTTTTTTCTTAAAGAATGTTGCCATTTCTAGCAAAGATTTACTCTTCTTGCCTATTTTATCATAGTACATACTTAAGTAGTAAAGGGCAGTAAGATTATTTTTTTCTTTGAATAAGACTTGCTTTAAGTTGGTTTCAACAGCTTTAAGTTCGGGTGAACTCGCTTTATATATGTTAAGCCTAACTATTGCATTACTAAGTTTTAATAATGTATCATTCGGTAGTTTATTAAGCGCATTATCATAATATTGTAACGCTTCAGCATTGCCAAATTCAAACAGGATTTGCCCTTTTAACTCATTATAATAAGGATCGTTTGGATGAGCTTCTAATAGCTGGTTAATATTGCTAAGTGCTTGTGGTTTATTGCTTTTTCTAAAGTAAACTATTGCTTTGAGGTATTTTGCAAGCTCATCATCCTTGTTTGCATAGAGTTTAACTAAATAAGCAGGATCATCGGTGAAAGCTTTAAGCTTAATCCTCGCTCTTTTATAAGATTTTAATAATGTCTCACCATTACACGAATTTTTATGTTTTGAGTTCTGATAGAATCTTTTAATACTGCTTAAGCGTGCTTCACTTAGTGGGTGGGTTAAATCATAAGGATTTACATATTTTGAAATACTTCGATTTTCTGCGTATAACTTCTCCATAAGTTCTATTAAGCCCTTTGAAGTATGACCGCTTGCTTCTAAAAAACGTAAAGCTGATTTATCCGCAAGTGATTCATCAATTCTTGAATAATAAAGTATCGAACGCTCGGCATAATGCACTCCTCCAAGGGCAATAGCGAAACCTGGAGCAAAATCTTTTAGAGCTCCACTCATAGCAAGACCAAGTCCAATTGCACTCATAGCAGCTAAAGAATATTCTTGAGCTTTTTGCGCTTGAGCAGGTCTATGTCCACCTACTATATGACCAAGCTCATGCGCAATTACTCCACGGAGGATATCAGGCTGTTCAAAGTTTTTAATTAGACCACTATGTAAATATATTTCTTTACTGCCTGGCGTAAATGCATTTATAGAATCGTCATTGATTATATATATATCAATATCGTTTGGTTTAAAGCCTGCGGCTCTAATAACTGGGTCAGCAACCTGCCTTACTGTATTCTCAATCTCAGAATCTCTAATTATATCCTGCGCATAAACGTTAACTTGCAGTAATATGAGTAAAACTATTTTAAACAGTGCCTTGTCCAGGCTTCTCGCTGAAATATTTCTCATATTTATTTTCCTCGTCTTTGTAATCATCAGCGTCGGGTAAGGCTGATTTTGTCTTAGTTATATTTGGCCATTGGCTTGAATACTGCCTTGCCAGTTGTATCCAGTTTGCAAGCTCTGCATCCTCTGGCTGAATCGCATCAATTGGACATTCAGGTACGCACACTCCGCAATCTATGCATTCATCTGGATTGATGATGAGCATGTTTTCTCCTTCATAGAAACAATCTACAGGACATACTTCTACGCAATCAGTATATTTACATTTAATACATTTTTCAGTTACAACATAGGTCATAAATTCTTTACTCTTATACTATCTAGAATTGTGGTTGCTCTAATGCATAGGAATATTATAAAGTATAAAGCGAATACTGTAAACATAAGCATCAATGGAATTAACATTGAACTATGGATAGAGGGCCCATCGACACGGAATACGCTAGCTGGTTGATGCAAACTATTCCAAATATTTACCGAGAATTTTACGATTGGAACGTTTATGAAACCGATCAAAGCTATAATAGCTGCAGGTTTTTCTGAACGCGACAAATTATCTCCAGCATTAATAATTGCTATATAGCTAACGTAGAATAGGAATAAAATCAACATTGAGGTTAGTCTTGCATCCCACACCCACCATGTTCCCCATGTTTGTTCACCCCAAATAGATCCTGTAACTAAAGTAGTCAAAGTAAAACCTGCGCCAAGTGGAGCTGCAGCAATAGCTAATACATAAGAGAAAGGCGTACGCCAAATAATATTTGAAAGGCTACAGATTGCAATAAAGCTATAAATAAATAAGGACATCCAGGCAGACGGCACATGAACATACATGATTCTTACTAGGTCACCTTGTTGATAATCTTCCGGCGAAGCGTAAAGCGATTGCCATAAAGCAAGCGGTATCAGAATTATAAATATAGAAACCAAGAATGGCATAAGCTTATACAGGCTAGAAGTAAAATAATTAGGGTTTAATAATTTAATCATAATTACCTCAATATTATTGTTGAAAGTAATGATCCTTGATAAGACTGACTGCCAAGGCTCGATCTTCTATAGCTAGAGTAGAGCGAAGGCATAGCAAAAGTATTATGGTGCATATCGAGTACAGCTTCAATCGAAGATTCAGCAAGCTTATCTCTTACATAAGCTCTTAAGTCAAATAAATATTTATTCGGCATATACAAAGCTTCAAAATATTTTTTATTTTCTTGATTCTGATCAAGGAATTTATTATATAAGTCATCTCCGACTTCATATGACTCTTTGTGGATACAAGGTCCTATTAATGCACTTAGACTAGAAATATCCGCTCCTATTGCCTGCATAGCTTTTACAGTATTTTGTAGAATATTATTTAGTGCGCCCTTCCAACCAGCATGCGCAATACCAATAACCTTATTTACATTATCAGCAAAAAGCACAGGCACGCAATCTGCAGTATTTACCCCTAAAGCTACGTTTGTGAGTCTTGTTACAAGTGCGTCAGCTTCAACTTCGCTAGAATCGAAAGACGCATCATCAATAGTGCAAACAATATTTGAATGTATTTGTTTTACAATCTTCAAGGAATTTGCGTTTAAATCTTCTATTACAAGCTTATGATTATTGAAAACTTCCTCTATATTAGACTCAGGCTTAATATAATATTTATGAGTAGATTTAATAAACTGCTTATTAAAAAACTTATGTGAAATATTCTCTAAATTGTAATCTGGATGCGTGAACATAACTGCAATAATAATATTAATCTACTTAATTTAGCAAAAGAATTAAAGAATGCCAAGGCTTTAAGTAAGTTACAAACTAAGTTTTATAAGAAGCTTGGGTTAAAAGCGATTGCCGGGGCTGAAATAGAATTTTACTTAGCGCCAAGTGAAAATATTAAATTTTTAGAGAAAACCCTAGGGTTCAAATTTATTAAGGAAAAAGGATCTAATCAGTGGGAAGTTAACTTTCCCCCGCAAGAGGACCTAGAGAAGCTAGTAATTTTAATAGATAACTTTAAATTACAACTTGAAACTTTAGGAAGGACCAGCGGCGAAGAGGTAAACTTTAAAGCCAAGCCTTATAAGGATGATTATGGATCGGCTTTACATATTCATCTAAATTTTATAAATAAGAAAGGGGCTAACTTTTGCGCCAATGAAGGAAATCTTACGCTTATTGCTAATAGTCTTTGCTCTCATTTAGATAAAACTTTTCTAGTATTCGCCCCAAATACTGATTCTTATAATAGGTTTGATCAAAGATTTATGGCGCCAATAAACATTTCTTATGGGCCGAATAACAGAACAACCGCCATAAGAATCCCTGACTCTTACCCAAAACGCATTGAACATAGGGTTGCAGGCAGCGATGCAGATCCATATTTAGTAGTTTATAGTATCTTTAAAGCTGTTTATTTAGGTTTACTAAATACTTTAGAAATTCCTTTGATCGAAAAAACATATGGTAATGCGTATGATATGCAATATAATCTTAAAAGCTTCCCTAGTAACATCATAGAAGCAGAAGCTATTTTTAACACTAAATTTTTTGAAGAAAGCTAGTAAAATATATGTTTGGTTTTTCCTTTTCAGAGATAATAGTAGTATTAATCGTTGCGGTTCTAGTCTTAAAACCCGAAGATGTGCCTATATTAGCTAAAAAGTTTAAAGAATTAAAAAACTACTTTATTGATTTTAAAAAAGAGATAAATAAAAATATTGACCAGCTTACTGATCAAGCTGATATTACAAAAGCTGCAGAGGAAGATATTGAAGAAATCAATTTTTACTTAAAGCGTATAGTAGAATTAGGTAGCAGCTATAATGGAAATTATGACCTTGAAGAAATTCGTAGCCATTATAAAGCGCTGCATAGAGGCAAGATGCTAGAGGCTCTTGCAAAAGACAAAGATGAGCAGTAGTGATTTAAGCACCTTTCTCCTGCATCTCTAATATTTCAAGCCATTCACTCTCAATTGCGTCTATTTCTTTCCTATTAGCCTCGAGTTGATACGTGAGTTTATTGAACTCTTCAGGATTCTCAAGATAAAGATTAGGATCGTGTAAACGCGTTTCTATAGTGCGGATCTTCCCTTCTAACTCTTTAATAATATCTGGAATCACTTCAAGTCTACGCTGATATTTATACGAAAGTTTCTTTCCACTAGATGAATTACTCGCTCTAGGCTCATCCTCTAGCTTTTTAGCAGCAGGCCTTACGGCTTTAGCTATTTTAGGCTTATGATGCTCCCTATAATCTTCATAACCTCCAGCAAAATCTATAATATTTCCCTCGCTGTTAAAGACCAGTGTGCGAGTAACTAGCCTATCTAGGAAATCCCTATCATGACTAACCACTAATAAAGTTCCAGGATAATCACTTAAAATTTCAACAAGCATTTCAAGACTATCCATATCAAGATCATTAGTTGGTTCATCAAGTATTAAAAAATTACCTGGTTTAGCAAGGATTTTAGATAGCATTAACCTACTAGCCTCCCCCCCTGATAATGTTGCAACCTTTGCATTAAGCTGCTTCGGATCAAAGAGAAAATTTTTTAGGTAAGCGGCGACATGGAGAGAACTACCATTCGGTAAAGATACCTGATCTCCACCAGAGGGGCATAAAGTTTGCCAAAGCGACTCTTGTTCTTTTAGCTCCACCTTATGCTGATCAAAATAAGAAATATCTAGCTGCATGCCGTGCGTGACTGTACCTGATGCTGGCTGCTCTAACCCTGCAAGTAATTTTATTAAAGTAGTTTTACCGCAGCCATTTGGGCCAATTAAGCCTATCTTCTCACCTTTAACTATGCGTAGAGAAAAATTTTTAATAAGCTTACTGTTACCATACCCAAAGCTTAAGCCTTCTGCTTCAACTATGAATTTACTCTTTATTTTCTCATCAATATCATGGATCTTAAGTTTATTACTATTTTGACTTAAATGAGCTTGTTGTGATCTAAACTTAGCCCTAAGGGTATGGAGGGCAGCAAGCCTGCCTTGATTACGCTTACGCCTTGCTGTTACACCTTGTTGACGCCACAGATTTTCTTGATCCAGTTTTTTACCAAGTTTTTGCAGCGCTGCTATTTCATCCTGGATAATCTGATCCTGCCATTCCTCGAAATATTTAAAACCTTTATCAGACATTCTAAGTAGCCCGCGATCAAGCCACCATAATTTATTGGTAACGTTAGACAGGAAAGACCTATCATGGCTGATACAAATTACTGCGCCTGGGTAGGATTTAATATATTCCTCAAGCCATTCGATGGAGGCAATATCTAAATGGTTAGTGGGCTCATCCAGTAATAATATCTCTGGCTCTTCTACTAAGGCTTTAGCAAGAGAAGCTCGTCGCAGCTGTCCTCCTGAGAGATTGCCTAGAACCTCATAGCCATCGACCTTTAGGTTTTCAATTATTATGTCTGCTTTATATTTATGACTTTCTGCTTCCAGGCCAAAAGTTGATAATATATAGTCGTAAACGGTCTGCTTAACATCAAAATTGGTTTTCTGCGAAAGATAGCCAATTTTTGCTTGTGGATTAATATAGATTTCCCCCTCATCAAGTATATATTCACCCTTAATTACTTTAAGTAAGCTTGATTTACCGCAGCCATTCCGCCCAATCAAGCAAACGCGATCATTCGGATAAAGTAGTATCTCCAAATCTTCAAATAACACTTTCTCAGCAAAGCTAAGCTTGCCTTGTTTTATATAATAAATAGGTGGATTCATTGGAATGTTTATATAGTTTTGATTGAGGGTTATTATATAGGATTCTCAGCTATTTATCAATCACTAGAAATATAATACTTCTCTCTTAAATAAATATAAGCTTTTGCAAATTTTTTTTGCTTAAAATCGCTCATAGCCTTAATTATGCCTACAAATGAGACTCTTGAAGCTATATAAAAACGCCGCAACCTTGCGGCTACGGCGTGCGACTTAATTTATGAATATAGATAAAAGATTCTAAATAAAATCCCTATAGCCTACGACATGAGCCGTATGATTGAGAAGATCAATTAGAGAAATCTGATTGAACATCAATATTTCCAGCGATTTCATCGGCTGGAGCATGATATTTTAATCCATAGAAGATAGCAGAATGATTATGCTCGAAATCTTCTACTGTTACTAAATGTTTAGAATGGATTCTTCCTATAGCCTGGAAGACTTTCAGCGCCTCCTCATAGTTGCTAGAATACTCAGGATGCTTACTAAGATAACTTAAGAAATTATCTAGATTAATATCACTGTAATCCTTGACAGGCTTATAACTATAAGGTTTATTACTGTTTGATTGAGCATTTGAGTAACCCTTCACCGGAGCCTCAGCTTTTTCAGCCTTGCCATCATAATTATTATTGTTTACAAAAGAAGATTTTGATGAAAGGAAATATTTCACAAAATTTTCATTATAACCTTGTGTTTTACTAGCTTTACCTGGGTACATTATATCTAACTCTTCGAGTTTTTTTATAAATCCAGGGTCAAGATTAAACTTCTTTGCTACTTCTACTCGGCTTAAAAGTTTTTGTGATCCATTAGTTTTTTCATTAATACGATCGATCTTAGAGTTAACTATAAAGGTAAGATCCTCAAATAACTTTATTGCTTCTCTAGTAAGCTCAGACTTTTGTGTACCGCTTGCAGCGTTTTTGCTTTGATTAAGTAGATTTTTGATTTCGCTTGCAAGATCCTTACCCTTCAGCCATTGCTTACCTGTTGCTGTAAACTTAACATCTAAGTAAGGTTTACCATTAGATTTCACAGCTTTATTACCTGGAATGAACTTATTTATCAATAATTTATTATTTTGAGACACATGGAAATGTTCTCCCACCTCTTCCACAAGTTGCGCTTTTTTATCTTTAGGTGGTTTAACAAAGAAAGCATCATAGTTTTTATTTAAGTATTTGCCGTTTTTGTCTAATACTATATTATTGTTAGTTTTATGATGTTTGGTGAGATCATCACTTGCTTCAGCAGCTCTTGTAAAGTTTGTTGCTATAGTTTTATTTCCAAACATACCTTTAATATCACTACTGATATGGTTAGTATCTCCACCCATAATAACTAATTTATTAGGATGATTGTCCATATATTCTTTAAGAGTTTTAGAGTAATCAAGGTCAAATTTTAAGTGAAGATTTGCAACATGGACAATGTCCCCAGCCTTATTATCTTTAAAATCACAAGCAAATCCACGGTATTTTGTTATATTACCCTTTATATTATTTTCAATAACAGGAAGGATAGCCTTAACACTATTATCTACCAATGTGAATCGAGATGAGTCATAGGCAATAACAAGCTTTTGACAGTTTTTCCCTTCAGGCAAATTTGATGGTGTAATATACCTATAACCTGCTTTATTTAATTCAGGGCCGAATTGTACAAAATCTTTACCTTTGAAAAATACATCGGCTTCTTGGAACAATAAAATTTCAGGCTTTGCTGTTTGACTTAAAACAGACTTAATTTTATCTAACTGCAGTTTTTTTCGCTGATTGTAAATAATGTCATCTTCTACAATATTAAACGGATTATTATAAAATTGTTTTGTACCGAAACTATAGAATTTACATTGCTCTTGTAGGTTCCAGGTTGCAATCCTAACCTTTCCTCCGTCCGGAATACTATCATTTTGCTTACCCTTACTATCAAAAAGGCGCACACCGATTGTACGTAATGTGTGATCAGAAGTTAGATCCATCTCATCATACACTTTACCGGTATGCTTTTTCATTTTCTCTACGAAAGAGCCAAATTTAATATTTGATGATGGCGCGCTATAAGGTTTGTTATTTTTATTACTATACATTAATTTACCTACATAGTTAATTATCGTTAACAAAATAGCAATATCTCTCAGAAATGTCAAAGATTACTTTTAGAAATTAATATACTTGTATTAAATCTCTTTAAGAAAATAATTAGCATAGCTTCTGGCGTGGCTAAGGCTTACTATAAATATAGGCTTTAGGAGCGATTAGACTTCTATCAAAAACTCGCTTACTTAAGAGAATTTGCAGAAGACGTGGAACAAAGAACCGAAGTAGACTTATAGGTAGATGAGTATTTGTGTACCGAACCTGTATACAAACTCGCAGCAGAAGTAGAGTTCTCACAAAGAAGTCTATTATAAAATAGCTTACTGGTGAGCGAATAATTGTTGATTAGAATATTCGATATAAGTATAATGCCAGCTTTAAATTTTTAAGGAGAATATTATGTTTCAGTTCCCAACTAAGGAAGATTTAGGCATGAGCAGTGTGATACCTTGTGCTGTTATAGGTTTCTTGATTACAGAATGCGCATACGTAATCTATAATTTTGGTAATGAATATGACGAAAATACGCTACAAAGCCCTGCTTTTGACCTTATAGGAGCATTAACTGGTGGGCTTGTTGGGGCGTACCTTGACAGTCATTAAATTCTATGCCTATGTGCTCTCGGTTGCAGGAGCTTCAGGAGCCTTGGTAACTTCCTTTTTTTCTGTTGTTTCTGGGGTAGGGGGCTTGCTTTCAGGCGAATCTGCAGCCGCGCTTTTAGCAGGTACTGATTCTGGCTGATTATTGTTATCCATTTGAGCAGCAGCTTTCTCTTCATTTGCAGGAAGCGGTTGCTCGGTTGGCATCTCCTCTAAATCTTCTTTGTTGAAAAATGGCTTATCCTTAGCGTTATAATGAACAACTTTTAATGGTTCAGTAACTTGACTCTTATCAATCGCCTCACTTGCACTACCTGCGACTACTTCTGTAAAGTTTGCCTCATCTTTGAATACATGGTATTTATTATCATCTACGTCTTTAAACTTAAACTTCTTAATTTCTAAGGGTAAAAAAGGCTCAGGCTTTCTCATCTTTAATTTTAATAATTTAATTATAATTAAGCTAGCATAACCTAGATTTATTAAGATAGTATTAACGCGACATTAGCAACCTAATTGTCACTTGATACTAATGATGCTATAGTAAATTTATTTAGAGTGTGGTACGTCGTCATTCCTCGCTTACGTATTACTCATACGCTGCGCTCGTTATTTCTAGGTTCTGTGGACATTTCTAGATAAATAAGATTTTTGTGAGATTTTGAGCGAAAATTATAGGAAATTTTGTAGGAATAGTGACTCCTATTTCAAAAAATTTACTATGATTTGCAGCCAAAAGTTCCATAAATATATTTATA
>JAQSWU010000067.1 GCA_029266475.1 Rickettsiaceae bacterium
ACTTTCTCATTAACAATTCGTTCCTCAATCATTTCTTATTCAATGCTGGAGGAAGCATAGAATTAGCGTAGTATTAATGGAAAAGGAACTTATAGATCTTTTACACTTGATCATTACTGGAAATTTCTTGGTTTAAACCAATAGCCTCTACCTCTACCTTGCCAGGTTTGATATAGTAGTTAGAGATTGTGTCTTCCTCCTCAAATTTTGACTTAGCCTCAACAGCGTTAGCATTATTCACCCTACTTTCACTTCCTGGAAGAGGCTTATAATTCTTAGCTATACTAGAAATATCCAAAACGTTCTTTTGGCTAGTATTATGCGAAGCTTCCTGAGGAATTTTCTCCTTTTGGAAATTGATAAAACGTCCATTTATACAGTCCGATGTTTCCTGATCACCTATACAGTCTAAATCTTTTATAACGGAATCAAGCTTAGTAATATCTACGCGCATGTAATTGAACAATATCTCTTTCATCTCTTCATTATGTGAATGTACTGCTAATGATAAAGGTAACTTACCATGTCTATCTTTCTTATAAGGATTGGCCCCTTTCTTTAATAAGTATTCAACATATTCCTTTTGGCCAGAGCTTACAGCTAAGTGTAAAGGAGTCCATTTATTGTTTCTTCCGGTAAAATCAACATCTGCACCGCTTTTTATTATTAGCTTGATAGCCTTCCCCTTCTCTTCAATGTCCTCGTCAGTATTGCATAAGGTCTTTATAGTCTCATAAAGCAAGGTATTGCCTAAAGCGTTCACCTTATTAATGTTGATTTTGCCAATAATAGCTTCTTCTTCAGTAATATCCCATTTTACCCTCTTATATACCTTCGATAATTCTTTTACAATATTGTCACAGGCAAGCTTAGAGTAACCCTTATCGTTGTAAAGATCTCTCAACTCTTCGCTGTAGTGGTTTTTAATTTTCTGATAAAGCTCATAATTTTTATTTTTGCATGCAAGCATCAGTAAACTATTACCTTCTTTGTCAAATTTCTTATAATTATAACCCTCCTTAAAATCCTTACTCTCTACCTTAATCCCATATTTAGCAGCTATAAAAATTATTTCTTCGTTTTGATTTGCCGGCTTTGAGAGGCTACCTCCCATATTTAATATTATTGATAAAAAGTTGTATTTTTGACTTCCCTGCGCGATATCACCCGCACTTTTACCTATCTTATTATACTCTTCAAGGAGAGATACATTTTCCTTGATAAGCAACTCTATCAAATCAACATGGTTATCATTGTAATGCTTTACAGCTAAATGTAGAGCTGAGTCCTTAGATTGCCCGTAATATTTCCCAAAAGTTGATACTTTCTTTATTACCTCCATAGCAACTTCGCTTGCCTTACCATTACTAAAGACAATTTCTAAAATATCCCTATCTGCACCTACAAGCTCACCTTCTACTAACATCTCTAACTTCTTTACCGACATAGTCTTAACTAATTGAGCGGCTTCTTTATAAGCATCCTCCTGTTTAAGTAATTTCCAAAAAATTTTAGGCTTATGCTCCGCAATGTGCTGATAAACTTCTACAAACCCTTCTGCCTCCGCTATATCAATAGCTTTCTTGCCAGCTTTGTTAATAATGCTTTCATCTATACCAAAATCTAGTAAAGTTCTTACTTTACCCAATTCCCCCTTAATTGCTGCATGATGCAATTGGGTATTTCCGTCCTTATCTTGCTCATTGATATTTACCTTTGCCTTTATAAGCCCATGTAGATTAACAATATAATCCTTTTCTTCTACTATATCTTGTTTAGCAGTACTTTCCTGCTTTTCAACTAAGTCAAATGCTACATTTTTATAAGCTACGTTACCTCTAAGAACATTCACCTCTTCTAAGTTTATCTTATCACCATGTAGTTTTACAGATTGCCAACTTGAGAAGCCTAGGTTAACTTCGTCAAGCAACAAACTAAGCTGGTTTATAGTTATATTATGCAATTCTAAATGCTTTACGAATCCTAGGCTCTTTCTTATGATTGCAAATATTGCCTCATCTTGTTTGGTGAACCTACTAAAGTCTATAGAACTTATAAAGCTCTCCGCTTCATGTACTACATCAGTACTAAATAACTCGCTAAACTTCTTTGCATCAAGCATTCTAGAGGTCGATATAGTGTTCCAAGCTTTCGATGATTCTACCTTGCTATTACTTTCAAGCTTTTGTGCTAGCTCTTCACTATCAGCTGCTGCTGCATATAGTTTCTTAATTGACTCAAACTCGCCTTTACTCTTACTCCTTATCTGCTCATAAAAGTAGCTTACACCAGGATAGAACTTTTGAAATAAATTATGATGCGTAATATATTCGTTCTCCTTAAGCAAAAGCGTTATGTCAACTAGCTTACGATATATCTCCTTCACCGTACCTGGTCTAAACTTGATCGGCAGCTTCAATTCCTTTAAATCATGATCTTCAAATCCTGACTCTTTTAGCTTTAAGTACCTCTCATTCTGTTGATATAACTGTTCTAACCAAGCGATTGAAATCTTTTCAGCCGTATAGTTATTCTCGGTAAGCTTTGCTCTTACCTTACTATCAACCATATCATCCATCTGTGGTAAAAAATATAGAACATTCAGTAAATCAGAAAATATATGCTGCTTACCTGATAGTTTCTTTATACCTAACCCTCCAAGACAAAATGAAATGTCGTTATCTATTCCTACTATCTTAATAGATTCTACCTCCTTGTTACCATTTAGTTCGAAAGTAGTAATGAAATTATCAGGTTTAGCGTCCCCAGGACATGTTAGCAAACTTGCTATTACAAAACCTGAATAATTCTCCATATTGAGTTTGCTCAAGTATTGCTTAGGATGGTCGATCACCTCTTGGAGATTCCTACCATCAATAGTCTTTGAAGCTAAATATATTGCGCTCTGCTCTAAAGTGTACTCTTGCTTATTCTTAGTGCCATCATCAATACCAGTTCTTATCACCTTAATAAGTTTTGCTGGTGGAGTAAGGCCAGATACAATAAGATTATGTAGACTATTAACCGCAAATTCTATACCAGGTGCATATGGCTTATACTTATAATGGATAGAGTCATGACTTACAACCGCATGCTTGCCATACACCTGCTTGGCTTTTGGCTTATGTGGAGGTAAAGCTTTTGCTGCTATATCTGTCAAATTACCACTAACGCCCTCTCCAATGTCACTTTCTATATATACTTTCGTTTTATCACTTAAAGTTAAAGGGTTTTTTGCCTCAGCTAAATCAGATAACTTAACTATATAATCGTTTATATCCCAAAATCCTTTTTTATAACTATCCCCATATTCTACTATTACTTGCTCGATATATTTACTAAAATACTCATTAAGCTTATTCAGTCTCTTTAAAGCTGCATGCTTTGTCTCTTCAGAAACTTTACCTTCATTTATAGCCTTTTCCAAGTAACCTAACTTTTTAATAATGATGCCAATCTTAGAGAAAAATGGGTGTGAAGGTTTTAAATCCTTATCAGCAAGCTTTAAGGACAGTATTCTATTCTCTTTAGAAAGCATATTACTAAAAAACCCTAATAAAGGAGGAGTAGGTATAATACCTTCTGGGTCAAGCAGTTTATAACCATAATCAAGCATGTTTAGAACAGAAGCATTATTATATACAATTTCTTTTGGTAAGTTACTCTGTAACCATCTCTTCTCATCCATTACATCGATACAAATAATCCTGCTTAAAGCTTCTTCGTGCTCATCAGTCAAACTCTTAAGTTTACTTTTTTGCAGCTTTTGCTCTTTGATAAACTCTTCTGTCTCTATTATCGAAAGCTGCTTATCAATATATTCATAATCGTCGGTAAATACATTACTAGCTTTTAGCTTCATAAAGCATTGCTTAGCCTCAAGTATCATATCAGCGCTCAAGTATAAACCAGCAATTCCCTCAATTGCTTCAAAGTAATTTTGGTCCAATTCTACCGACTTTCTAAAGCATAACAAAGCTGACTGCTTCTGATTTAACCCTAACATCACCTCGCCTATTATGTACCAGTAGTCAGCTTCATAATACTCGTTAACAAGAATCTGTAACTTGTAAAGCTCCACTAAGGCTTTCTGGGTATCTTTGTAATTTACTAAACAAAGTATTTTATTAAAGGTTAGAGAGAAAGTAAAATCAATATTATATTTGTGTTTATTTTTTCCATAATCTTCTAAGGCTGCTTCAAAAGCTTCCAGAGCAGCAGAATAATTCTCTAATTGTAGTTCCAATATTCCAACAATAGTGAAGGTTCTACAAGAAATGAATATTTTATCGCAAAAAATATCTGGTTTTTCCCATTTGTAATATTTCCAAAACAATTTGCTTACAATCCTATAATTACAAAAATCCAATTCAAAAGCTTTATTTAGCATTTCATTACTTCTTCGTCCATTCTCTTGTTTTGCATAGCTTAGTGCTACCTTATAAAAAAAATCTACCTTTGTAATTGCATCAAACTTCTTAGAAGTTATTATCCCTTCTATAGAATCATAGTCACATACGGCAGCTTGCTTAATTAGGAATTTAGCTACTTCTAAATGCCCCTTCTCAGCCGCCTTATGTAAAGCTGTAGAATCAGCTTCATCCTTTGCACTTACGTTGCTACCCTTCTCGATTAGAAGTTTTACTACTTCTAAATGCTACGTCAGCACCTTTCTCGATTAGAAGTTTTACTACTTCTAAATGCCCCTTCTCAGTCGCCTTATGTAAAGCTGAAGAATCATCTTTATCCTTTGCCCTTACGTTGCTACCCTTCTCGATTAAAAATTTTACTACTTCTAAATGTCCTCCACCTGCAGCCTTATGTAAAGCTGTAGAATCATCTTTATCCTTTGCACTTATGTTGCTACCCTTCTCAATTAGAAGTTTCACTACTTCTAAATGCCCCTTCTCAGCCGCCTTATGTAAAGCTGTAGAA
>JAQSWU010000068.1 GCA_029266475.1 Rickettsiaceae bacterium
AAAGGTGAAATCCGAATCATCACCGATAACCTCCTCGCCTGTTAAAAATCTCCACTTTCTTACTAAAATTACATCTCACAAAAATTTTGCAACAGCGCCTAGAAACTTCCATATTAGCATAGGTATCGGTCTTAATCATTCCCTTCTGACAAATGTTATAATTATACTTTCGTATTTATACGCGAAGGCTTTGGGGGGCATTTCTGATATTTAAACTGCCTCATCCTAAGTTGCAGGTTTATCTCCTTACTTTTACATATAGATAATTTCTAATTAAATTAAGTCTATTTTAGTAATACACATTAAAAACTTTCTTATTCATTTCTAGATTATAATATTATTATCAAAGAGTATTACTTTGTTAACTCATAGAATCCATATCCCCTAAAAAAGGCATATTAAGACCTTTATCATTGAGCGAGTCTGTATAATTACTGGTATTACCATTAGATTCTGAGTATTGTATGTCAGCAATTTCTTTTTCTAAGGTATTATCACTCATAACATTATTCTTTTTACTTCCTAAATTCGAAGAATTCATACTCTCTGAGCTAACCACCCCATCTGCCTTAACTAATTTTTCTAATATACTCAAGGTATTGTGCAATTTTTCATCTTTTATTTTTAACTGAAGGCTAGCTCTTTTACATCTATTTACGATAATATTGGCAAATTCATTGACTGTCTCCATTTTATCAATATTTGGAGAGGCTTTATATTTCTTTGGTGGAAAATTGTTATAATAATCACCTATTCTTTTCAAATTATGTTTCTCTCTTCTCTCTAAAGCGATTAATTCTGCGGAACATCCTGCACAGCACCCTGGAGCGTCTTTAATTGTCGCTAAGCCTATGTTAAAATCTTTTTCATTAGTAAAATCTTTTTTTGCATAATATAGACCTTTTACCTCTACGTGAACACCATAGCATTGGTCAGTTTTACCTAAATAAGGCGTTATTTTAATTTCCTTATTTGCTATATTAGCGTATTTTAATTTATCGATATCTACTATTTGATTAATAGTTTTTACTGCAAATTCTTCAAAGTAAGATTTATCGTTCTTATTAAATTTGAAGTCCGGTATCTTTCCATTACGTAAACTTTGAAAAAGATTATAATGATTTTTTTCTTCCCTATACATGTATTTTTGCTCTTTTTCTAATGTCTTTGATACAATTTCGTATATTATACTATTTCCTCCAATGCACAACTTTTTAAAAAGTTCTATTTTATTATCATTATCGTCTTTGTTGACCAAGTTTTTAAGAGCTTGTAAAATTGCGATCTTATCTACCTCTTTCCAGCCTAACTTTGGTATTTCTCCCGGACAACTTAAATATACTTTATCCTGACCGGTTACCTCAACAATGGCAGTATAAGGAACTATATAGCTTCCTTTATGAAATACTGTAGCTAATGCATTTAAGCTTGCGATTGCCTTTTCCTGCGTCTCATGTTTTGCTGTTAAAGGTCCTTTATCAATTCTCTCTCGAGTATTAGCCTGCCCCATTAAACTTATAATCCCATTATCACCATTGATTATATCTAATATTTTACCCTTTGACATATGTACCCTTTATAAGATGGTTCCTAGCTGATATTAATAATAATGACCTATATGTTCTTCTAATTCGTCTATTAATCCAATAATGTCACTCGTTAGAGCCTCTTCCGTATATAACGGAAGCAAGTATTCATTTAAACATTCTTTAGGATCTAATTTATCGTATTTAAAATATGTCAATATATTTAGGAAATTATCTTTCTCTTGCTGATCCATATTGGTCAGCTTTTTTATAGAATCTTTGTGGGTTTTAATATAGTCCTTAAGTAAAGTTAAAATATTTTCATCTGCATAATCAAGTGCATGAGAAATAGGGCTATAACCAGTATCATCTATATATGTAAATATATTCTCATTGTGAGTCATCTTTAGAATGGACTTTACTGCTTTTGCATTTTGAAGTACTATAGCTGTATTTAGCAAGAGACTATATATGCTATCTTTAGTTAGAGAGGTAATATCAAGGTGACCACTTCTGTATTCTTCGATAAATTTATCTTTACTTTCTAGATAGTCATTTAACTCCTGCTCATAAGTATGAACAGGAAAATGTTTAGCCTCAACACTCGTACTTTCTGTATCCATAGCTTCAAAAATAGCTTTGACTGTACCATCGAAATATGGAAGTATGTCATTGGATATTGGAATATTTTTTAGCAACCCTTCTTTAAACGTCACATAATCCTTATCATTGGTTACACTGTTTTTTGTAGCTTGAGCAAGGGAATGTATAAACGTTCTACTCTCATTATCTATAGCAAAAGGACTCATCCCTTTTTCAAATAACTTATTTATGAATTTTGAATTAAAATGCCTTACTATAAAATGCAGAGGCGAATCACCATTATTATTAAGAATATTAGCATCCGCTCCATATTCTATAAGCTTATTAATTGCTATTTCGTTTCCAATAAATGATGCTGTAAAAAATGGTGTGCAGCCCTGATCATCTTGGAAATCTATTTTATCCCTGAACTCTCGATAGTAAAATAATAAATCAAAAGTTTCATTCGATTTACAATGTATAGCAGCTATATGTAATATAGTAAGTCCTTTATAAAAATTTTTACAAGCAACTTTATCTAAATATTTATTACGATAATCTATAGGGCTTTTGAACGTTTTATTTAACGCTATATCCCTTTCGTATAACGATTCAGCATTATTTATAATCAATTTAAGCATAAAGTGGTTATCATATTCTACTGCAAGCTTAAATAATTTTGTTAATGAATAGGATTCGTATAAATAATTTGATGTTATTAACTGTAGCTTAAGTATATCTAAGATATCTAGTTGTGGTTTCTTTGCTATTGATCTTATAGCTTTAATCACTTCCTGGTCCCCCTCAACCTCATCACAGGAAGCCTTACGTTGCAGCTCTTCCTGAAGCGATTCTGAAGTTTTCTTTATCAGCTTGTAATTTTCCAGATCAAGGACAAGGTTTTTACTACCTTTAAGTAGCTCACTATTTCTGATTAAAAGAGCTATTTTGAAAATAGGTGATATATCCTCAAAGTCTGGTAGATTATTAATAAAATCTTTTTGTTTCTCGATTAGCCTTAGACTATGTAAGATAGGAGCATTCTCTATTTCACTCGTAATATATATCTTTAAAGCTAATAAATGGAAATAGGAATTAGGCATTCCCTTTTTCTGAATAAAATCTAGAGCTTCTCTAATAGGGTTTATAAGCGATGTTCTTTTTATTGTATCCTCTATTATCTCAAAATCTCTACTTTGTAGTCCATTTTCGAGATTACCGAAGTAGCCCAATTCGACATACTCTATAAAAGCTTTTTTGAATATCCCAGTTATATATTGTTGAAGCGGGATGAATTTTACTGATAAATTAGCTTTTTTTAGAACTTCAAAATTATCGTAGATTTTTGCTAGTAATGTAATTGGGACCTTGTGTAGTAAATCTTTTTCCCAATCCTTAAAAAATGTTTTTATTAAATCATCACTTACACTGATAACGGGAGGTTTAACATTGTCGATATTAACTAATTTATGTTGGGCATCTAACCTAGTTATAATCCTATCAAATAATCCAGTATAACAAATAAGTCCATCCACTTTTGTTTTTAATGGTAGATTAGAGTCACCTCTTGCTAATTGGCTTATTTCTTGCTTTTCGTAAGGTATATCTAAGGACTCTTCACTTGATATACTTTCTATTTCACCCTTATTTTGTTTTAAGGAATCCTCTATACCTTCCTGATATGTTTCATAAAGGGTCACTATTAATAATAACTTTCTTTCAAATACCTCTAAATCATCTATTTTTCTTTCTGCCATTGCGGAAGGGTCTTTTAAACCAGCCCAAGTAAATGCTAAGGCATGTTTCAAAGTGTAATGATCGTGAACCGTGTTAGTTTGCGGAAAATTATTGTTCTTCGCAATAGCATTGATCTCGCGCTCATAAGCATTAGTAAAGCTTTGGGAATCGATTATTCTTGAAACAGTAATCTCAGCACCTTTAAGGAATTCTTTTAGATAGAATATTTTCTTGTTTACTGAATCTGAGTCAGTAGCTTTAACTCGTAAAACAGAGCATTTATATCTTTCTAAAAAATCGAGTAAATAATCCTCTTCACTTCTTCCTTTCCTTAAATCTTCTCTTTTACCAATTTCTTGAATTAAAGAATGAAAAAATCTTTCAAATTCAATACATTGCGTTTCAATAAAATTAGCATTACTGTTATAGTGCTTTTCAAGCTTTTTAACAGCTTCGAGTAATGGATTTGTGAACTCTGCTCTGTGTACGTTCTGGTTATCTTTAGTATAAGCCTCTTCGTAATCTCCTTGAGCCCTATATTCGCTTGCACCTAGATGTCTTAGTAATTCCATTAGTTTATCATGCGACTTATAAAATTGCGATAGTTTTAAGGCTTCGAGATTAAAAATTCTTTGTTCAAGCCCCATTTTCTCGATTTGTTGTTTAATAGAAGAAAGGATTTCATATACAAAATCGGAATTGTCGCTACTAGCGGCTACTTGTAAATAAGTATTC
>JAQSWU010000036.1 GCA_029266475.1 Rickettsiaceae bacterium
ATTTGTTGTTACAAACTTATATTAACGAAGGTCTAATAACCATTTCAATACTTATCCTAAACATCAATTACAATAATCCTTATCCATAGCTCGCGTTATTTTAACACTGGGATATTCCTTTAGCAGCTTACTTAACTTATCGGTATTTAATTGAAATAAGTGGTTGCTTGTGAGAGTTAGATTAGGCGAACCTGTACTTATTCGCTCAGCCTGTTTATAATCCCCTATTGATTTTAAATAATCTACAATATTTTTCGCCTCCTCCGCTTGTTTCGCCTTTTTAGATGCTTCAAGCCCCTCTGAAAGCATAAAATACTTTTTTTTCATCCTTACCTCTTAATCAATTTTAACGCACAAAATATATTTAAGCATTATACGTAAAATTTGAGCAGCACTAATAGGTATGATAAGATCAACTTAACATCGAGGAAATTTAATATTTTTTATCTAGGTAGTTTTTGAATAGAGATATAACCCCTGCTTTAACCGAGTTTATGCCAGCTATATATACTTAGCCAGATGAATCTAAATTAAAAATTTTTACAATTTCAGCTTGGGCAATATTTTTATTATAATCTTGGAACCAATTACTAAAAATTTATGCAGCTAATCGCTTGTTTAGATTTCTGTTCGAAAGTACTAAAATATTTGCATAATTCCAAATTCTTGCAAGAGTGGCTGTCTCAGCGTCTTGGCAAAGAGCTGCCCTAATACTTGGTATTTTATTAGCAACAATTGAAGCTCCTGTACCCGAAGCAGAAAAAAATTCCTTCACTACATTCGCCTGCGGCAACTGATAGAGCCGCTTTGACAGCAGACTCTACCCAAGGCTCATTTTGGTAAGAAACAAAAGAACCCAATAAAACACATTTAAACCCCCTTTTCTTCAACCAGTCTTGAACATATTGTTTTACTTCATGCCATTCATCAGAACAAAGAGCAATTTTCATATCGGTAACATTCCTTTTAAACGGTTTAAAATATACTTTTTATATTTTTTATCTCTCAACCAGCTTTATTTCCCATGATTGATTAATTTTTGAAGGCATGAAGCTATAGATTGCACAATTATGAGTATGGATACCACTAAAGCCTAACAATGAAGCTATCGCCTTAAAAACACCACTATGCGACACTATTAAAGGAACTTTGTCGCTAGACAAAATATGGTTAAGCGTTTTAATAATCCTTTTATTAAAGAATGCTACATGTTCTGCGCCTCTTGGTGTTCTTCCAGCAAGCCATTCTTTGATTCCATCAACCTCTTGCTTGGTTTTACCTTCAATAATACCTTTTCCGGATTCCCTTAAACCTGGAATTGATATTATTCTTATCTGCAAAAAAGAGTTTATAATTTGAGCAGTTTCAACCGCTCTAATTAAAGGACTATGGATAATCTGATCAATAGCTAAATTTTTTAGTATTTCAACAGCGCTAATTGCTTGCTGCCTGCCTTCTTCATTTAGAGGTATATCTTGTTGGCCCATAACCTTACGCTGTTGATTCCAATCAGTTGCGCCGTGCCTTATAAAATAAAAAGGCTTCCTTATCAAGAGTAAATCTTTTACCACAATACTCACCTCTTCCACCTTGAAACTATTTTAAATTTACTAAGGCTTTATTTAGCTCTGGATTAGTAAGAAAATCCTCTACAAAGAATTTACGAAGTCTAATTTCATGGACCTTGCCATCTATATCGGGAACTATAATTTTATTAATGTCATGTTTAATAACCGCAAGAAGCGACTCAAGATGCAGCCAAGCAAACTCATCTTTTTCCGCTTCAGCCTTAGTTAATATTGCTTGTTTAGTAATCCGAAAATTATTTAATGTCGAAGCTGAAATATAAAGCTTATCTGCTGCAGGTATTAAAGCATAAATAATTCGCCTATTTTTTATATCTTTTACGATGAAGACACCTTGATTGAGTATGTATTCTGCCTTGGGAGTGATTAAACCCATACTTTCCTCCTTAAGCTTTCTTAACATATTCTCTAGATATGTTTGGTCTGCTTTAGTAGTACCACCAAGATCAGAGTAGGTACCCGCTTTCCTTTTATCCGAATCATTTATGTCTTCTCTACCAAGTAGTATAAATGTTTTATTCCCTTTCTTAATGTAAGGTATGACCCCTACTGTACCTTTACCCGGAGGCTTACTCTTGAGTATTTCTTTAATGTTAGAGATAATTTGATTAGGAGTTGTTTGTAAATCTGGCGCGGGTTTAGCTATAGCCTGCATAGGCAATATTAGCGCCGAAAATATAATAATCCTTTTAAGTAATGATATCATTTTCTCCTCCCTTAATAAAATTTATAATTTTTTTAAAAGAGTAGAATATCGGTATATTAGTGTCAAGGACTTTATAAATGACGAGTTTAAGACGAGTTTTATCTATTTTTTAAACTTTGATGTAAGGTAAGTAGTAGGCTTCAGACAATCATTATAATTATAATGGATATTGTTAAATGCATATCTAAAGATTAAACTAAGAAAAAATTTTTGCCCAAGCTAATTTTAATACTTGATTTCTGGTTAGAATTCAGTATCTTTACATTGTCCAAGGCACTAGATAAGCAAAAAACGCTTCTAGAAAATACACATACTAAGCGGGTGTAGCTCAGGGGTAGAGCGCTACCTTGCCAAGGTCGAAGTCGAGGGTTCGAATCCCTTCACCCGCTCCATCTTCATAAGGTTATTCCTTTATTGATTCAAAATTCACTAATCATATTCTTAAGCAAGACTTTTAATGCGTCTTTCTGAGGTTTCGTAAGGCAAGATATACTCTCAAACGCGACCACAAACTCATTGTTTTTAAGCATTATTTGTAAGACCTTTTCTTGACCAATCTTTAAAACTTTACCCGTCTTTCTAGCTACTTTTGCTTCTTGTTTTTTCTCAAGGAATTTTTTGATTAAAGATTTGTGCTCCTCAGGCCTAGCTTTCCCAAGTATTCTAAAGAAGTCACGAGATTTAATTTGATTCTGAATAAGTAATTCTTTTGTAGATTCAGGTAGCGTCCTCAAACCTAGCGTCTCTACTACGCTTGATTTCTGCAGGCCGATTTTTGTAGCAATCTCCTGCATTGTTATGCAAATCTTTTTATCAAGCAGATTTTGATAAGCTTCAGCAAGCTCAAGAGGATGTAAATCTTTGCGTTGTACGTTCTCAATTAGTGCTATTTCTTCTGCCTTAACCTTGTCATGCATAATGATACAAGGTACTTGCTTTAAACCAATCTTTACAGCAGCCATAAACCTACGCTCACCACTGACAATTTCGAAGAAGCCTTCATTATCTGCCGGGATAACTGTTAAAGGCTGCCTAATACCATGTTCTTTAATGGTACTAGCAAGAGAATCTATTGCTTCCTCATCAAAAAACTTACGTGCTTGTCCTTTGAATGGGGTTAATCTTTCCACTGAGAGATTATAATACTCTCCTCGGTAGTCCTCAGTATAAACACTTACTCTTGACCGTTTCTCGGCCTTTCTTTCGTCATTTTCTGGCATTCTGATTTTAGCTTGATCTATTTTCATCTATTACACCTTTTGAGTAGAATATTTTAAAATCTCTTTGGTAAGATCTCTTATATCTTCAAGAGCAATTGACTTCTTTGAACAGAAACCATAAACTGGCATTCTTTTCTTCGCTGAAATGTTTAGGTCTTCACATTTACGAATAATAGATTCAAGCACATGATCCTTATAATAATACCTCAAGGTCCCTACTGCTTCTTGTGAAGTAGCAGTCTTAGCCTCATATTTGTTCGGTATGATACGATAATTTATCTTTGTATCCATTGCTTCTGAAAAGTTGTTTATCTCATCTATTAGCATCTCTAAGCCCTTCAAACTATATGGCTGCGTCTCACAAACAATGTTTAGCATATCAGCTGCCAATGTAACATTTCTATTGAGAGTACTAATTGTTGGATTCGTATCAATAAAAATGAAATCATATTTTCTTCTTAAAGGCTCAATCACTTTACTAAGTACCTTTTCCCTATTAGGCATTTGGTTTAATGGTAACTCTAAACGAGTCAGTGATAAGTTTGAAGGAATACAATCAAGGCCTGGATATACACTTTGAATTGCATCCTCAACTGGTACTTTATTCACAATTACGTCATAGAGGGTTATATTATCATCATTTTCATCAAACCCTAAGGAGTATGATAAATGTGCTTGTGGATCGCAGTCTATAACAAGTGTATTGAATCCCATTAAAGCAAACTTTACAGATATTTGGTGGCAAAGACTAGTTTTACCGGTTCCTCCTTTAAAGTTAAAGAACACTTGTACCTTATGGGTTGGGGCAAGGTTCTTGGTAAAACACCCTTTCATTATATCTCTAGTCGTGCTAAAGCTATATTTTTTTCTCTTTTCACCAAATTTTTCGATGTGAGGAAATTTATATTGATTAATGAATTTATTTAGAGTTGAAGGTGAGGCATCTGTTAATTCACTTATAAAGCTTTGAGTAAAGCAGAGGTCCTTTTTATCTATCATCGCAAGCAATAATATTAGTTATTTATTAAAAAATTACCTTACTTTACTTAAAAATGAAATAATTACTTAAATATTAACTCCTAAATAATTCATTAATGTTGTAATATTTACTAAATAATGGATTTTTTATTTAACAGGAAAAATTTATTCATGCTTAAGGAAATAATATTATATCGCTTTTGGGTCAGCATCACTATAAATAAATCTAATCGCATTTCGCGCCTTAATTTTTGAGGCTCGCAAGAGCCTCTTCTACCCATAAACTGGTAAGTTTCTCTTGTACCGAATTCTGTGTTAAACGGTCGTTTAAATGCTCAAAACTAACTTTATCCATATCCTGATCTTGATTGGAGCAACTAAATACGTAATATTCTTCGCCAGTTTCAGGATTAATATGCTTTTGCAGGCACTGAGCACATATTTCCTTCATCATACATTGCATAGGCGAATTGATACTAGCAATTGCTTGGTGGGTTTTAGGTAGGTAAGCCGCAAGAATACCGCGTCTTGCTTTAGCAATCGCCTCCATCATGCGGTTTGAGCCAATAGCTATAATTCGGTTAATATCGTTTAAAACTGGTTCTTGTGAAGCAAATTGGTGCATAGCATCGATAATGTTCCCTTTGAAGCTATAATCCTCGCTTCTAAATTTTTCCAGTACTGCCTCTTCACAGCACCAGACAACGATATCTGCCGCTGCATGTATATCGTCCATTTTAAATCTATCTTGAGACTTACGGTAAGCAGCAAAATATATGACCTTTGAACCCATTGCTCTTAATGCTTTACCAATAGAAAATAATACGGCATTCCCAAGCCCTCCCCCTGCCAGCATTACAGTCTCATTACTCTTAAGTTCTGTAGGTGCGCCTGTTGGTCCCATCAATATCACCTCCTGTCCAGGTACAAATTTGTGGCATAACTTAGAAGAAGCCCCCATCTCAAGGACGATGGTAGAGATTAAACCATTTTCTTTATCGACCCAAGCCCCTGTTAGAGCAAGAGGCTCAGTAGCGAGCGTTGTTTTGATACCCTCAATAACTAGATTTAGGGCATCTGCTTCATAGTTTTGTAGCCTATAAAACTGCCCTGGCTGGAAGTTCTTTGCCGCTAATGGTGCTTTTAATATAATCTCAATTATATTCGGGGCTAGCCTAATAATTTGATGTATCCGAGCTGTTAAGAGCAGCTTCAACTTTACAGTAAAGTCTTTATCTAGATTTTTAGGTGCTCTTTTAGTTAGCTCTTGAGCTATTTTAGGGTAGCCGTTCTTAGCGCTTGCCATTGCCTTAACAACATTACCTGCAAAACTAGGATGTAGATCACCAAAATAGCTTATAGAACCTTTCTCACTTCTCTCTATAACAAATTCTTCCTGCGAAAACTTTTCATCGGCTTTGAGTAACTCACTTCTTTCTTTATCTAGGTTCAGAGCAAAGTATCCTTTATCTGTTTTAAAATAACTACCTTCTTCGTCAGCTATTTTTATATTTGGAGTAGTACCTGTAGCAATCAATATAGTTCGAGCAAAAACTTCATGATTTACGCCCGCGCAATCTTTTAAAATCAGCTTCTCAGCATAGTTAAATCTATCTAATTTAATCTCATATGGCGCTAAATCTTGACAGAACTTTATGCCCTCGTGGAAAGCGTAGGCAATTTCTTCGTGATTTAATCGGTAAGCTGGCGATTCTTGTAAAGATTTACGGTAATAGATAATCGCGCCTCCCCATTTTAATAATAATTGTAATATATTTGGCTCTCTACCATCTAATGCTGCCTGCTGCCTTTCTTGCCTTATTACTTTTGCATGCTCCATGAATTCATAGGCTATTAATTTATCTCCTTCTGTCCAACTTGCTTCAACTGATTCCCTGCCGAGCTTTCTTACTACTATCTCGTATCGTGATAAAAATTTCTCAACTTGGACTGGATAATATGCAAGAGCTTCCGATGCAGTATCAATAGCTGTAAGCCCTCCTCCAATTATACAAATTGGTAACCTTACAGTGAGGCTTGCTAGAGAGTCCTCACGTGCAGCTCCTGTAAGCTGTAATGTCATTAAAAAATCAGATGCTGTTCTAACACCCTTTGCTAGAATATTTGGTATATTTGGTATATTAGGCTTGCCTGCACCTAGACATAGAGCAATATGGTCAAAACCAAGCTCGAATGCTTGCTTGATAGTAATATTACTCCCAAGCCTTATACCTCCTTGCAATGTAAAGTTTTGTCTCCTTTCAAGTAATAACCTTGCAAGCATAAGATAATTCTTATCAAACCTTACCGTTATACCATACTCGACAACTCCGCCAAAACCATATGATTTTCTCCTATCTAGATCCTCCCATAGCTCATTAACGAATTTTATAGGCTTTGGGGCAGTTTTAGATAATAACTCTTCAGCGAGAGGTTCTATCTTTAAACCATCTATAGCATAAACTAAATGCCCTTCATTCAATAAATAATGTGCAAGTGTAAAACCTGCAGGCCCAAGCCCAACAACAAGAACTTTATATTTCGTTGTATCCTTTGGCATAGAGGAGGTAAGCTTCAAAGGATTCCATCTAGTAAGTAGAGAATAAATTTCAAATCCATAAGGCAGTGACAATACATCTTCTAGAATCCTTGTTTCTATCTTAGGTATATTAACTGGATCCTGTTTTTGGTAAATACATGCCTTCATACAATCGTTACATATACGATGACCAGTAGCAATCAGCATTGGATTATCTACGGTAATTACTGCAAGCGCTGCAAGTGTATGACCTTGAGATTTAAGTAAATTCATTTCAGATATTTTTTGCTCTAATGGGCAACCTGAAAGCGATACCCCCCCCTCATTTTTTTTGAAAGTCGCGGTCGCGACCGAACTTGTTGTAGTTTCTTTTAAGCCTTTAGAACAAGAATCTTTATTTTGCTTATGGCAATATATACAATAATGGGTTTGATCTAGTGTTTCTTGTAACGAAATCTCTCCTCCACTATACTTAAAACCTTCGCGGCTTTTCATTTGCCAGGCATGACTTGACAAAATTTTACGCCCCTCTTGATCCTCAATCCCGACATCAAGTAAGCTTGGAAACTCTATTTTTTTTGGAACTGTAAATAATATAGAAGCATTTTTATTACAATGAACTTGATAAGCAGCATATTTTGTTGCTATTTCTAATTCATCTTTATGCTGTTCAGGTTCCTTCTGCCATATATCTACATATTTAGCAAAGTTTGAATCGGTGATATCAGCATTGAGTAGATTTATTAGCTGGAATGTTATAGCTGCAGCATTAAAACTTTCTGCTTGGTCCTTTGTATATTTTTTTACTGCATATCTTTGAACGAAAAGCCTTTTACATTGATAAACTAAATTAAAGTCACGATAGGCTGGTAGAGTATTTGTAACTTCCTCTTCAATATTAAATAGCCTCGCTAAGAACTGTTCTACAAATGGACTAACCGATATTAGAAAATTAGAATATTCTATTTCGTTTAAACTTGCAGGCTGAGCTCGGTAGTAACTTAATTGATCAGCAAGTTCCCTATCAATTTCACTTAAATATAGGCAAAATGCTTGATCGACTTTTTTGATGCCTTCTACTGTATATAAATCGTCAAAATTTATATTGTAACTTAGTTTAATCATAGGGTTATATTTTGCCTTGCGGTGTTATAAGCAAACAGTAACAGCAATTATATACTTCAATGAAGTATAAACCTAAATGTATTTATAAGTAGCTAGATACTTAGTAAAGCCTGCTAAAGAAAAAACAGTAATATGCTTTAAAACATGACTTACGCAAGTTTAATAGCGATTGAATTTGGCTTATGGAGAGAGGCCTCAAAGCAATGTCTATTATAGAAATGCTCATCTTGCAACCACTGGTTGCAATTTTTGCCCCCCCCTATTTTTTTAGAGTATAGCTACTTTACTAATCCAAGCCAATCAAGGATTGCTTGTTTTTGTAAAACACCTACTTTAACGTCCATTTGCTTGCCGTCTTTAAAAAGAATCATCGTCGGAATACCTCTAATACCGAATTGAGAAGGCATGTTCGGATTATCATCTACATTCATTTTAGCAACTTTAATTTTGCCTTTCAGTTCTTCAGCCACTTCTTTGATGATAGGCTCAAGCATTTTACATGGTCCACACCATGCAGCCCAAAAATCTACTAACACTGGTGTATCTGAATTTAAAACTTCTTGTTCAAAACTACTATCTGTAACTTCTAAAACCATGATTTTCCTTTTTATTTACTTTATTTGTTTATTATAATCAATACTTGCTTTAAATCAAGTAACAAAACTTTTAACAAGGCTACCTGCAAGCATATACCACCCATCAATGAGAACAAAGAAAATAACTTTGAAAGGTAGAGAAACCATAACTGGTGGCATCATCATCATTCCCATTGCCATTAATATCGATGATACAAGTACGTCTATTATTAGAAATGGTAAGAATATTAGAAACCCTATCTCAAAAGCTCTTCTCAGTTCACTAATCATAAACGACGGAATCACTACTTTTATTGGCAACAATTCCTGTTTAGGCTCTTCTATTTTTGCAATCGAAATGAACAAGTCTAGATCTTTCTTACGAGTGTTAGCAAGCATAAACTTTTTAAAAGGATATACTATCTGTGGCAATGCCTGCTCCTCTGTTATTGATTCTTCAATCAATGGCTTTAAGCCATTATTATAAGCTTCTTCAAAAGTCGGGGACATTATGAATAAAGTCAAAAACAGCGCAAGGCTTATTAACACTTGATTTGGAGGTGATTGCTGCAGCCCTATAGCGTTACGAACAAAAGATAATACAATAGCTATTCTAGTAAAAGAAGTAACCATAATTAAGATTGATGGCGCAAGACTAAGTAAAGAGATTAAGATAACTATTTGCATTACTCTTGCAGAGATAGAACCTTCAAAACTCAAATTCGCAAGATCACTGAATTGTGTGGCTGCTTCTGCTGAATGCACAACAAAAAATGTAATTATAAATATGTGTAATAAATATTTGAGCAATTTTTTTTTACCCATCCTTTCCTAAAATTATCTCAACAAGTCTTATTCATTTTCGAAATAATCCTCTTCATAAGACTCAAGCAGCATTTCATTGTTCTTTCCAATAAGCACTAAATGCCTTTTGTTTTTTCTTGATATTTCAACAACTTTATTATGCTGATCAATAATTATAGTCTCAGATATACGTAAGCTTTTACGCCGAATAAGTTTCGCTAAATACTTATTATTTTGTAAATATCGATTATATATTCCAACAGATAATATTATAAAAAAAATAACTAGCATTAAGGCAAAAACCACTCTTGTAATAGTCACGAGTTCCATAGTTCCTCATCTTGTAAATTCAAAATTTTTAAGTATTTTTTATGCATATTCCATGCATTTTGTTGCTGCTTAGCCCGTTGTTCAACTCCTTGCTTCCTGCTCTCAAGTAAGTCTACAATAGATTCAAGCTTTTGCCTTATCATATTTGCACCTGATTGCTTTTCTTCCTCAGACTCATTACTACCAAAATATTCCTTCAAAGGCTGCTCTATATCTATTAATTCCATGAGCTCCTCATCGCTAATGATAGTCTTCTCGTAATCATTCAACAAAGCTAAAATTTCTTCGAATTTTGTAGTCATGAATCTAACTTTTATTTCTTTTAGCTAACTTTTCTCTACTAGCCTTATACACAAACGCAAGGATCTGAGCTACCGTATTATATGCCTCCAGTGGAATTGTTGTATCAACCTCAATCTTTGATAGTAATTCAGCTAATTCCTTATCTTGATATGAGGGTATGCCTTTCTCTCGTGCAAGCTCTAATATCAAATCAGCTATCAACCCTTTGCCTGTAGAGATAACCTTAGGAGCTATGTCACGGCCCTCTTCATATTTTAAAGCTACAGCAATTTTTTGTTTACTTAACTGTTCTTTGTCATCATTATTAGCCATAAAGTAACTATCCTAAAATCAATATATGAATAAAATCAAGAAAGCGTATAATTGTCTAGTTTTTTTAATAGTCACAGTAGGTGGAATCGGTAAAATAAAATATGCCCCTGGCACTTTTGGCTCACTTGCTGCTGTTCCATTTGGATATATCTATCTTACTATGATGTTAAATCACATAGCGGATAGTATCGCAAATTATCCTACTCATATTGACCTTATAACTAATTTTTTAGCTACAAGTTTGCTTCTAATTATATTACCACTATTTCTACTGACCACTAAGTTTTGCCGAAGTTACCTTAAAACAACGAACGATAATGACCCAAAGGAGGTAGTTATAGATGAATTTGTAGCGCAGTTGCTGACTTATATGCTTTGCGGAATAACCTTACCATTTGCTATTGATAATCTTTTTCCAAAGATGACTTTAATTTATGCTTTATACCTTTTTGCACCTTTCATATTATTTCGAGTATTTGATATTATTAAACCTTGGCCTATTGGATGGGTCGATAAAAATATTAAGGGAGCTTTGGGAGTCATGCTTGATGATATTGCAGCTGCAATTTTAGCCTCTATCTTACATTTAGCATTAATACTTATTATATTTAATCAATTAGTTAAATGAAAATTATCTGAAACTTTAGGAAAATACGCTTCGTTTATTTGGCTAAATTTGAGTGTTATTTATTTATTTTGTTGATTCATGCATCAATCTCTCAACTTCTTGTATAAAGCCAAATTATCCAGCTTTAAACCGACACCCCTTTTTCTTAAGGAGTTTTTAAATACTTTTCATTTAAACTTCCCATCATTAAGAAGTTAAATGTAAGAATTAATTAAGCTATATTAACTACGTATCTTTTTTAGCTCTGAAGCATTTAATTACTATTTTTTAATTCCAGCTTAAGCTTTTGTTGTTTATCTCTGTTAACTTTTAAATTTAGGATAAGTCATATGGTTTCTATTAAAAGAAAAATTTTAAAAGATTAATAAAATTTTAGCTTGGGGTAGTGTCGGTTAATATAATTTAACCTAAGGTGGAGCAGAAATTTTGCTACACTGATGAGCAAAAAAGAATATAAAAGCAATATTTTTTATTGCATAAAAATCAGTTTTATGCTCCAACATAAATCCGTCAAAAATATCACCTAAGACAAAAAACTGAGCAAATTTTTGCCAATTTTGCTTGGTGAGCTCTTTCAAGGAATTCATTATGGAGATAAAGATTAATAAAGGCAGTATTTTTACTGTAGAATTTTCAAGACTTAATCTAAAGTAAAAAATGCTAATTAGAAGATTCAGTAAAATAATCATTTGCTACCCTCTTTTAAATGATCACCTTAAAATATAATATACCTGTTTTAAAATTTTATTAACGCTAGCTTAAAACCCTTACTTTACTTATTACTTTCTAAATCCGTATTAATTTAACCACAACCATCTATTTCTTTAATAAAACGTAAATGCAGTATTTGATTATTAGCTTTTATTATTATTTAATGTGAGGGGATTTATCGAATCCTAAATAATTAAAGGTGTAAGATATGAGAAAGATACTTGTAAGCCTTCCGTACCTAATAATATTTTTAGCAATGCAAGCTGTCGCTGCTGACATACCTGTAAGCGTTGATCCATTGCAGGTTGAAAAGAAAATCAAGCCAGAAGCTGAGCCCGGTGAAATGCCTGAATCGGTTATTACTCAACGACAAAGATTTGACCCTAATTTACCTATCGATTTTTATAAAAAAACTATATTACTCAAAAGGGTCAACCTAGAAGGTAATACAATTTTCCTAGATCAAGAATTTGCGAAATATTACTCAAATTTACTAGGCAAAGAAATTTCACTTGCAAGCTTGTATGAAGTTGCTGAGAAAATCACAAATCACTATCGTAAAGAAGGGTATGTGCTTGCTGCTGCTTTTATCCCCGAGCAGGAGTTGCGTAACGGCTTAGTCAAAATTAAAATCGTAGAAGGTTATATAAGCAACATAAATTTAGAAGGAGAGTTCGAAAAAACGAGTATAATAGAGACAACTATTGGTAAAATATACAATATTAAGCCATTTAATATAAAGCAGTTTGAGCGCTACATGCTTTTGCTTAATGAGCTTCCAGGAATTTCAGCACGAGCAGTACTCAAAAAACAACGAAGTAAAGATACAAACCTTGGAGGCGTAGAGCTAGACATATTATTTTCAAAAGAGAAAGGGAAACTAGGCCTCGGTTGGAATAATAGTATTACAAAATATGTAGGTAAGTTTCTAACGCAAATTAGCTATGAACATCCTAATCTTGGCGTAAATAACCACAAGCTAAGCTTAGCTATGGCTGCTTCTGATGCACCTAGAAACTTTCAATTGATAAATATTGGTGATAAAATAACACTAAATAGCGAAGGCACTAGCCTTTATGTTGAAGGTAGCGCAATTAGGATAAGACCAAGCCACCAACTTAAAGAACAAAGAATAAGAGTCACCTCTGAAAACCTAAGCCTCAATGTTACTCACCCTGTACTACGTAGTAGAGTAATGAATTTTGCCCCTTACGCAGGCATAAATGTAAATAATTCCCGTACTGAAGCTTTGGAACTTCTAATCAACAAAGATAGGCTTAGAGTATTTTCACTAGGTGCAAACTTTGACTTTTTTGATTCGTTTAAAGGAGCCAACTTATGGAATGCTAGCGTAAGCCAAGGTTTAGATATTTTAGATGCTAGTAAAAAGAATTCTTTTTATCTTTCTAAAGAAGGTGGATCTGTAACATTCACAAAAGCAAATATAAGAATTGCGAGAATGCAAAATATTATAGATAACTTAAACTTATATCTCTCCTTTAACTCGCAGTATACAAATGACACTCTTCTATCGTCTGAACTATTCTCTGTTGGCGGTGCGAATATTGGGAAAGGTTATGAACCTTCTGCGCTAACAGGTGATAATGGTTTTGCCTATACTACAGAACTTAGATACAAACTTCCAAGACTTGCCTTGACAGAGTCAGAACTCTTTGTATTCTATGATTATGCAAAAGCTTGGAACGTCCGGAAAACAAATCAAAAAAATTCTTTAGCAATATCTTATGGAACTGGCCTTAGATTTAACATAGGAGAGTTTAGCTCAGCTAAAATAATCATAGCTCAACCAACCACAGGCAAGGTATTTTTAGAAGAAAATAAGAAGAGCAAAAAACCAGCAAAGCTGATCTTAGGTCTTTATATCAGGGCTTAACGCTTATTCTTTATTCACTAGCCAAGTATAAGGCCGTCTTCTCTAAATAAAAGACGGTTTACTATGCTATTTGCGATTATAGATGAACTAGTTAGCTTTTGCTTAGAAGATTCTAATATCTCTTTTAAAACTCCAATAATATAAAGATCCTATTTAAAAGCTTGTATTGGTACTTATATTTACGTGAAGATTCTTAGCATAAATATTACTAATATAACTTAGTTTTTGCTTAATTCTAAGCTCACATCCTATAGTTCTTTATTATTATAAATTTTCAATTATAAGAGATTGAATGTAGTGATTAAGGAAATATATGAAAGAATTAAATGAATACTTAAGAACCTTAGATACAACATTTCATTGCACCGAGCTGACTATTTATTTACTAGATAAAAAATTTAATCTTCTTGATATAGAGAGGTTTAATAGTCTTTTATCAGCTAATCGGTCTATCCAGACCATACAATTTTATGGAACATCTAATGAGCGTAATCTGGGTTTAAGAGAAGCAATAAAGCTTAAGCAGCTTATAGAAATAAATAGAACCATTAAAGTATTTGATCTTAGGAGCTGCAGGCTAGGAGATACTGGAATCCTAGAATTAGCATATGCTTTACAGAAAAATAACACACTAACTTCGTTAAACCTTGAAGCTAACTATTTTGGAGAAGAGGGAGCTAAATATTTGGCGAAGGCTATTGCTTCTAATAATTCCCTTAAATATTTATATATTTGCAAAAATTCAGTTGGTAATGATGGTGCCATATCCCTAGCGACAGCACTCAAAAACAATAACTCTCTTACCTATCTAGACCTTAGCGAAAACTTAATAAGTGAAAAAGGAGCTCTATATATTGCTGATGCTCTGAGAGAAAATAAATCACTGAGCAACTTAAATCTCGGAGACAATGCAATTCGTGATAATGGAGCTGTATCTATTGCTCACGCTTTGAGAGATAACCACCTCCTGACGAATCTTAACTTAAGCAAGAACGGTATAAGAGATAAAGGTATCATTGCCATTGCTGAGGCTTTGCAGCACAATCATAATATTGAAGTTATTAACATTGATTGTAATAATCCCGGTTTACGCTCAGCTATAGCTATAGCAAAAACTTTACAAATGAACAAGTCCATTAAATTCTTATCCTTCTTTTGCTATAGTAAGGAGGGTAGAGAGCTTCTAGAAGAGGCTCTTATAAGGAATAACTCATTACTATTTTACAATGATAACCTAACAAGGGTTGGTCAAGATATTAGCTCAATTACATACAAGTTTAGAAAGCTAATAGATTCTTTTAACCCTACTGCAAAGCTGAATAACCTTATATCGATAATAAGTTTATTTCCGGATAATATAAAGGATATAGGTCTAACTGAATGGCTTGTTTATCATTTTTCAACATATGTATATATTTCGAAAAACGAACTATACTATATTAATTCATTTCTAGATATGAGAAGTAAAAACCCTGAAATTATTGATTCACTAAAAAATCTTTCGGCTATTTACTTTAAGCCGGCAATTTACGTTTCTCTGTACTTAAGCCAGAAAGCAGAAGAGTTCGTTTCAGTGAACGAACATTATGTACGGTATGCTCTTAAAAAATGTTTATTCGAATTGCTGAATAGTGAGGGTAGAAATTTCGACGAAATCGCTGAATCCATAGGAAGAAATTTAAATTACCTTGAACCTGATGTTATAGACCAGAAAACTATGCTGCATTTAGTAAATGCACTATCAAGCATAACTAAAGCTATAATTAAGTCTTATAACCTACTAGATGTTAGCCTTAAGGATAAAATGAAAATATCTATAAGCCTTGCTGATGCGATTTTTCATGAATATAACAGATGTAGCGACATTCAGCAATTACTAGAAGCGTTTATTTCTGAGAAGCCGGCTAATAAGATAGAATACATACTAGCTAAATCGCTTAAGGAGTTAGCAAACGCAGTCATTGAAGCCCATAACCAAAAATCAAGTCTAAATAAGCTTAATACCTACCCTACCAAAAAAAGCTTTATTCTTAATATCGCTGAGACCATTAATAAATTTATAGAGCAATTTACAGTTCCAGACTACGATTGTGAAACATTAAGTAATATTGAGGCTACTTTCAATCATGCAATGAAACTTTATAGAATTTGCGTAAACTTACGGCAAGATTATTACAAAGCATATTGCGATAGTTTGAACCATTTTACTAATAATCAATATCTTGTAACGCAAACTCTAGAGAACTATGATTTTAAAGATTATAATACCGCTCAAGCATTCTTTAATGAGGCTTCTGGCCCTTTAATTGAAACAGCAGGGGAAAAAATAGAATGCTACTTATAACTAGTATTTATCTATTAAATTTCTTATCCATAATTTAGGTTAATAAAACAAAATAGTTAGAAGCAGATTCTTTACTTTTACAGCTAAGTTTAATTTTAGAACGCTTCTTCTTCTTCTTTTTCTTTTGCCTCTTGTTCTTCATATTCTGCAAGTAATTTAGCGATATGTCTTTGAGCTATTAAGAGGTCAGCTTTGCTATATTTTTTCTTTTTCTCTTTCTTTTCT
>JAQSWU010000069.1 GCA_029266475.1 Rickettsiaceae bacterium
TTATTTAAAGTGTGGTACGTCGTCATTCCTCGCTTACGTATTACTCATACGCTGCGCTCGTTATTTCTAGTACCACAACTCAACTAATTTCACTATAAATTTGTTGAGTTGAATGTATATATGTTTATGCAAGCTATGGTTGAAACTTGGAAGTTTATGGGTATCTTTGCCTCGTATGCTTAAGTTTCTTATTTTTTATAAACAAATATCCAAAATATATCTCTATTGATCAATTAAGGCTTAAATGTAACAATACTGCTATAGGCTTAAAAAGAATGCTCAGACCGATAGCGATTTTAATGATTTTTTAATAGTTTTGAGGTTTTCTTTGTAAGAGCTTTGAATTTCTTAAGGCTCTGAAAGGATGAAGACATATGCTTAATAATACTACTCAAGCCGATACAAAACTTAATATAGACACTAAGGCAGAGCGGCAACCTACAACAGTGGAACAGAAAGATTTAGTAACCTCTTCTATTTCTGATAAAATCTCTTCCCAAAACCAAAAAATTGTTAACTTGTTAAAGGGTATATTAAATAGTGAAAGCTACATTAACACTATAATATGCAACCCTGAAGAAGCTTCCACAGCATTATCAACCATAAATGAACAATTAGATAATCTAATAAAAGAAATTAGACTCATAAGGGATAATGAAGGGATATTCATGACTGAAAATGAGGGTGTAGTATTACCAAAGAGCCATATAATTCTTATTACCGAAATATTAGAAAGACAGATGGAATTGTCGATTTGGGCAACCTCTGGTTCTATAGACAATAACGCAAGATCAATTCTCAACCAAGAGTTTCAAGGTTTAAAGGAAGCATTTGCTAATATCATGGGGCATTTCAAATTCATTAATACAAATATTCTGGATAGTCAGGTGCTTAACCTAATAAGAGAACCAGAAATATTCCCAGAAAACCAAAAAATTATCGATTTGCTAAATGAGATCATAAACAGTGATAACTATAGTATTGATAACGTAACTACTGCAGAGCAAGCTTCTAAGGCATTAGTTCATATAAAAGAGCTTTATAAATCTATAATAGAAGAACTTAAAACTGTAGAAAGTGATAAAGAAGGGGGTGCAAGTGAGAATGAAGGTGAAGAACTAACATTTAACCCGATAATCAACATTATCGGTATATTAGAAAGACAAATGCATTTGTCGTCTTTAGCGACTTCTGGTTCTTTAAACAACAATGCAAGGATTTATCTTAATCAAGAATTTCAAGGTTTAAAAGACAATCTTAGTCGTATTGTTGAGAAAAACCACTTAGAAAATATTAAAATTTTTAACAGTTCCCTATTTAGCTTCATCGCAGACAAGGAAGATGTCGAGCTAAGCATAATTGATAATAATACATTAAAAGCTTCCAATGCTGCAGATGGGGCATTAGATGCTATTTGCGAGATACTTGCTCGCCAATCCGAAATTGCATCTTTAGTCGCTTCTAAGGAATTGGACGATAACGAAAGGCAATTTCTTAACTCAAAATTCCATGATCTAGTAGAAGAAATTGACCGTATTGCAGAGGCTACAAACTTCAATACTATCAAAATGATAAATGGTAACCTTGATAAAGCTGCAGGAGTTATATTAATTAAAGAAAAAGTCTGTAATGATGCTTATAATGAAACCTTAGAAGCTGTTCAATATACAGACAGCCCAATCATGCAAGAGATGGGAGAAAATGTTAACCATCAGAACATTGTTTAAATAAAGTATTTTTTTAGATTAGAATCTAAAGTTTTACCAGCCCTCCCTTGATCCTAAAGCAGCGCTCAAGCGATCGGGATCAAGGAGTTCTTCATTTGTACTGAATAACATTTTAACAGAGATTTCTTATCCAAAATTTGCGTATGAAGCATCATTAACCGTACAATAACAATTCATTAAAAGCTAATTACAAAGCTTTCCCTTTGATTAATCTTTCTTGAAGAAAAAGAATTTTCCTGCTATGATACCAATCGAAATAAGCTTGAAAAGGCCTATTAAAGTCTTTCGCATCGTCTCAAGTGCCAGGGAGATGCGGGATTGATAGTTTAACCATTTAGAATAAATAGCGGAGAAGGCGCATCCAGCTGTTATAAATTAAGTTATTATATGACCATTAAAACAAAAAAACGATTTGTACCACAAGTTGGTGAAGAATTTCAGTCAAAAGAGAATTTTGCCCAGTTATTAGAGCAAGCAAATGATAATCTAGTAAAAGAAGGTACAGTTGTAAAAGGTAAAGTTGTCGGTGTCGATAAAGACGTGGCAGTTATTGACGTAGGCCTCAAAAATGAAGGCAGGGTACCACTTACAGAATTTACCCTTTCCATGAACAGTCAAGTCCCACAAATAGGGGATTTCGTTGACGTTTACGTTGAAAAAATTGAAGGACGTAACGGAAGAACCGTACTCAGCCGTGAGAAAGCTATTCGCGAAGAGTCGTGGGTGATTTTAGAGAATGCTTCTAATAAAGGTGAATACGTTGATGGTGTTATATTTGGCCGTGTTAAAGGTGGCTTCACAGTTGACTTATCAGGCGTAGTTGCATTCTTACCAGGTAGCCAAGTTGACGTTCGACCAATTAAGGATATGAATCCTTTAATGGGTATTGTTCAGCCATTCCAAATTTTAAAAATGGATAAAAAACTCGGTAATATCGTTGTCTCAAGAAGAGCAATCCTTGAAGAATCTAGATCTGAAGCAAGAGACGAAATGCTATCGCAAATTAAAGAAAATATGGTTCTCGAAGGTGTTGTTAAAAATATCCTTGATTATGGTGTGTTCGTAGATCTTGGTAGCGTTGACGGCCTACTTCACGTTACAGATATTTCTTGGACTAGAATTAATCACCCATCAGAGGTATTAAGCCTTGGCCAAAGAATTAAAGTAATGGTCATTAAATATAATGAAGATACAAAACGTATTTCTCTTGGTATGAAGCAGCTTGACAGCAACCCATGGGAAGGCTTAGAGCAGGAACTTGCAGTTGGTAAGAAAATGACTGGTAAAGTTACAAATATCGCTGACTATGGTGCTTTCATCGAGCTAAAGCCCGGCATCGAAGGCTTGGTTCATACTTCAGAAATTAGCTGGACCAAAACAAATCAACATCCACGTAAGCTTCTAAATATTGGACAAGAAGTTGAATTTGTAATCATTGAAGTTGATTCAGAGAAGCATAGAATTTCTTTAAGTATCAAGCAATGTACAGATAACCCATGGAAAGCATTTGCTGAGAAGCATAACGTAGGTGAAGTAATTAAAGCTCCTATTAGAAACATTACAGATTTTGGTCTATTTGTTGCCCTTGGTGATGAGATTGACGGCATGATTCATGAATCAGATATAGCTTGGACAGGAAATAGCCAAGAAGCTTTAAAGTCTTTCAAAAAAGGTGAAGAAGTAGAATGTAAGGTTCTGGCAATTGACGTTGAGAAAGAGCGTATTACACTTGGTATGAAGCAGCTTACAAATGATCCATATGAAGGTAGCTTTGGCTCTTTCAATAAAGGGGATTCAGTAAAATGTAAAGTATTAGAAGTCAAAGATGAGGGTATCGAAGTAGAACTTGCTGAAGGTTTAACAGCTTTCATTAAAAAGGCAGATTTATCAAGTGAGAAAACTGAGCAAAAGCCTGAAAGATTCTCAGTTGATGATGAAGTTGAAGCTAAAATCCTTGCAATCGATAAGCAATCTAGGAAAGTATCTCTTTCAATTAAAGCTCTTGAGCTTGATGAGCGCAAACGAGTAATTAAAGAATACGGTTCTGCTGATAGCAGCTCAACACTTGGTGATATACTTGGTGCTGCGCTAAACCAAAAAGATGAGAAGTAATATTACTTAACTTATTAATATTACCTAATTTTAGTATTAAGAAGAGCTCGTTCGATAGGACGGGCTCTTCTTTCTTTAGGAGGCAGTTTTAATAATTTGATTTGAGCTCGTCTCGTCCTTGCCCGTCACGCAAGGATAAAGTGTGCTTTCACAAAAGCTTCGCTACCCTAGACTCTTCTTCAAGCTAAACTGCCTCTACCGATTTTGTCTTTATTATAGGATTAATTTTCTTATTTAGAGAGCCGGAGTCGTTACTGCTAATATTTATGTAAGGTGTTGATGGCAAGGTGGGTACCGCTTAAACTACCGGTTTATCGAGGCTGCAGGGTAATTCTATGAAGGTTTCAACTATAAGTTGTAATATTTGACCCCCCCCTATTTTTTTTGAGTATCTTAGGCGGGGTTAACTCACTATATTTGAGATTGCAAAGAGTTCTTCAACCGTACGAGCCCGTATATTTAGATTAGGAGTGCAAAG
>JAQSWU010000070.1 GCA_029266475.1 Rickettsiaceae bacterium
CGCCACCCTATTAATACTTAACATTTAAAACTAAAGCATCTGCCTTGCTTTGATATATTTACCCCCGCTTAGTTTTATTACTAATTAGTATGGTTGAAAATAATTAGACTTCTTCAACCGTACTAACCTCACATATTTCTACTTAAGGCTTTGAAATTTATGCATCCGTTTTGCTTTGATACATTACCTCCCCGGTTAGTTTTATTACTTATTATTATGGTTGAAAGTAATGAGACTTCTTCGACCGTACTAGCCACCCTATTTATACTTGATGTTTCAAAATTTAAGCATCCGCCGCGCTTAGATATACCCTACGATTATTTATTATCACTTACAAAACTTGTTAGCACGGTTAAAACTCCAAAGCCTTCTCCAACCGTTGTATATGTATCCCAATACTTAAATAACTTAATATAGAATTACCTTCTCACTAAGTAGTTTTAAACGTGTTTTCAAGGATTAGAGCGTCAAAAAATGTCATTACGAAAATTGGCCTTGGGCAATTTGAAGTAATCCAGCCCAACTAATCATTTATACCTAAGCTTCGCTCAATAACTGGGCTGCCGCGCTCAACGAAGCTCGCTTAGTAAGTGACGACTCGCTACCCCCCTATTTTTTGGAAATATCGTAGCTAGGGTTAACGTCATTAGACTTCTTTCAAAATTCGCTTACCTAGTAATTCACTCAATCTATTTGGTCTATAAAGCGATCGCTACCACTAAGTTCCCTGCCGCTCGAATCATGAAACTCCTTAATACCAAGTCCTATATCTTGCTGCCCTACCTCGTTTGATATTTCATGTAAGTCAACCTTACCTTGCTCTATATATTCTGGTTTCTTCTGGCCTACCCATAATGAATAACCCGCAGGCGTAACAAAGCTTAATATATGCTTGACTATAGGGATAGGGGGTAAAATTAATAGCGCATCCCCAGAATCTTCAATCTCTTGATTCCTTGCTTGAAGAAGCTTGATAACACTTAGAAATTTAACCTCAGCTCCTATACAATGATTTCGAATGGCTCCTTTTGACTCTATAAAGAACTTATAATCGCTTTGGCAAATTCGCTCTTCGATGAAATCAACTCTCAAGCCTTCGACGATCTTATCTAATACCCGTATTCGCTCACTTATACTCAATTTATTAACTATAGTAGTTATTCTTGCTAATATGATTTCCTTAGCTTCATTGCTAAGTAAAACTTTTTCTGAAAATTTTCCATCTTTTAAGAGATCATCCGCATAATCCTGTATCATAAACAAATTATCTATCGCTTCATAGCTATTGAAGTTTTTGGCACTTAACTTTGCGGCACCATTCATAATAAGTAATTTAACAGTATCGCTATGCCAGCCTAAAGCGGCGTTAAAGAGAGGTGTTACGCCTTCAGAATCTCTTGCATCTATAACCGCTCCTTTCTCAATGAATATCTTAGCAACAGCAAATTTGCCTTTAGCTGCTGCAAAATGTAACGGAGTTTTACCATGCTTATTACACGCGTTGACATTAAGACCATAGTGAAAAAGAATTTCTGCTAACTCAATATTCCCATCAATAGCTGGGACAACAAGCAAAGTTGAATTATCATTATCTAAAGCATTTATATTAGCTCCTACTTCAATGAGGGTTTTAACAACTTCGTTATAACCATGAGCAGCTGCTCTCATTAAGGGAGTAAAGTTATTGCCTTCCTTCTCCTCTATCCTAGCATTGTTATTTATAAGTGTTTTAACAACTTCGTTATGACCATTAAAAGCTGCTCTCATTAAGGGGGTGAAGTTTAGTTTGCCTTGCTTTTCATCTATTTTAGCATTATTGCTAATAAGGATTTTCACAATTTCATTATTTCCGGTTATTGCTGCTACATAAATAGGAGTCTGACCCCGTTTATCAGTTACCTCTATATTAGCACCAAATTCAATTAGAGCCTTCACTGCCTCAATCTCATCATTCCAAACTGCTTCATGAAGAGGAGTAGAGCCTTTATGAGAACTTTTATTTAAATCTATTCCTTTTGTGATACAATATTCGATAATAGATGCAGAGTTCGAGCCTTTTAAATAACTTAATAAATTTTTGCCATCTTTATTTACAATATTGATGTCTATTATGTTATTTTCTACAAGATATTTTATAGAATTAACGGCTCCTTTATGGCAAGCATAATGTATTAAAGTTACCTCATGGTCTATTCCCCCAGAGCTTGCTATCGTAAAGCACAATTTGTTTATGTTTTCCTGCTTGTATAGTAGCTTACTTAGTAGTGCGTCATTATCGTAATTAATGGCGATTTTGATTAAATATATTAAAATCTGTTCCTGAGATAAGTTCATATGCGGTAAAAATATAAAGATTTAAATAAAAATCATATTATAGTTAAAAAACTACCCCAGAAGCAAGTAATATACAGCTTAATTATATAAGATTTACATAGTAATCTGTTTATTTAATCCCCTAGAAAAAGATGTAATTTTTACCTTTTTGATAGATTAAGTATAGTTAGCTATAGTCCCTCAAATTAATGCTTTGATTTTTATATAATGACTTTTAGCATCTTATGCTTCATTATCCATCTCTAATCAAGCTTATATAGAATATGCTTAAGCCTTGATCTATTTGGTGACTATTAGATTTGAAGCTTATTTATTAGCAATAATTTACTGTGTAAGCGAAAAGCAAGGTTAAATAATTTTAATCAAATCTTAAAAATAACTTGTTATTTTATATAAATTGAAGTAATATTGGGCCACCAAGAAAAAGTAAAAGACAATATGTTAGCAAAATTCCTCAAAGAAAATACTTATGGTTCTGAGTTTAAAAACCTCAATCCAGTAGAAATAAAAGATTTAAAAAAATGTTATTCAGAAGCCCAAGTCCAAATTTTGCTAGATATGGCTATTGCAAAAGCAGGGTTGCATAGAGAAGGTGTGCATACTATTACGTCACTGGCAGATAAGTATGAGTTAAATGAAGCTTTTAACTTAACCTATATAACAGCAAATCTTGAGGATACAGTAAATGCGTTTGATGATGTTATAAGCCAAATAATTCAACTCAAGGATTTTAATAAAATTAATATGGTTGTAACAACATGCTATTTAGAAAAAGCTAAACATTTTATATCGCTTTGTATAAATTTTGATCATAAAGCTAAGGTTATTAAGCTGAAATTAATAGATAGTATCCCTGCGGTATTAGACCTAAAGGATAGATATGAGACGTCTTCATATAAGCTGTATGAAGCTTTAGAAGGACTTGGGATCACGGGTTATACTGTAGAGCGATCTATTGCAGTGGGTTTATTGCAAGTAGGCGATACTGAGTGCGGCGCAGTAGCTAAACGTAATATTTTAGCAGAGCTAAATAATAAGCTTGTAATACGTCAGCTTACCGAGGCAGAAGTGAAAGACTTTAGATTAAGCGATAGCCAGGATTTAGAACAGTTAAAGAAATGGTCAGAAGAAGGTATAATGCCAACTGAACTGCAGGCTATTTATAATCTTTGCACTCCTGATGATTTAGATTTAGAAGAACCGAACGAAAATAATGCAGGTAACATAAAGATATTCGGCAGTGAAACCATATTAAATTTATTCCTTGAAAATACTAAGGCTCTGCAAGAACACTTGAAGCTAAAGGACGAGCAGATCGATACAATGTATGAAAATATATCCTCCAGGGGTGAAAAGGCTGTTTTAATGGCAGATCTTAATAAGGCTTTGGACGGTCAAGATCCTATTGCCATAGAGGCTAGGATAGAATTTTTATCCAAATTTGCAAATGGCAGCATAGGCGATTTGAATGAGTTCCTTGCTAAAAAGGCAAAAGAGATACAGGCAGCAAGGCTGGAAAAGTTTATTAACGACCATCAAGCTGAGATTCCTGAGCCAGAGATTAAGCTTGCACTGCTACATACATTGTATGAGAGTGGTAACGCACAAGACCTTAGCTTTAATCCAAATAGCTTAAGTAATGATCAAACGCAAACCTTAGTTATGGTATTAGGGCAGAGTGAGGAAATTGATATAGAATCGCTTAACTCAATTTTTGCTTGATAGATTTTGGCTCTGGCCTACTTGTTAAAACTGTGGCCAAGGGTCATAACTCTTGCAATTACTTATAAGTATATCAACTTAGAAGGAATTTAATGTTTAATAACTGGATTCCTTCTATAGTGAAATTAGTTGAGTTGTGGTACTAGAAATAACGAGCGCAGCGTATGAGTAATACGTAAGCGAGGAATGACGACGTACCACACTCTAAATAAATTAGTTTTAGACTTTTCTTCCTTATTTAGCCTATCCTTCTTCTTTCTAGACTCGGTAGCCTTATTCATCCATTTATCAAGCCCGATTTTAGACAAATCATATTCAAGTATTGACTTTGGTAAGGCATTCAATACAAATTCATTTGCTTCAATGGTAAGCTCTGCAGTTTCAGACTCTAAGAACCATGTAGGATAGTTATCTTGATCTAAAGAGCCTACAAAATCTTTAACTTCCTTTCCTTCAACCATTTTTTTACTAGTGAAGAACATCGATACCAGAAACAATATTAAGCAGAAGAATACACCTCTAACAATGCCAATTGTTAAACCTAATGTTTTGTCTACTACGTTACCTCTAATAAGTGCGGTAAATTTTAAAATATAAAATTTCACAATAGAGACAATAGTTAGGGCAATAATGTAAGCTAATAAGGCGCTAAGCACGCTAAGTGCTAATTCATTTGCTACATAATTTTTGCCGAATGCTTCTAAATGAGGGAATAAAGCAATTGCACCCATGATAGAGCTAATAAAGCCTGCAAAATTAATAATGGTTTTTATGAAGCCATTATATACTCCAAGAATAGTTGAGGAGAAAAAAACCGTAATATTTACTAGGTCAAAGGTAGAAAATTTCATGGTGTCTTAATGATTTGTTGTTCAGTAATTATATAATCAACCTTTTGATCGTGCAACTCTAAAGGTAGTATTTTGGTTATTTGAATATTAAAACATACTCCAATAACACATATTTGCGGAGATTGATTTCGGGCCCTAGCTAGGAATCTATCAAAAAAGCCTTTGCCTCTGCCTAGCCTGCCACCGCCTAAATCATAGGCAAGCCCAGGTACAATTATTACCTCAGGTATAATAACATTATTAGAATGTGGCTCAAATATCCCATAATTATTCTTTATAAATTGAGCAGTATTATCAATTATATAATAGTTAATATGATTGTTAGTGATTCTTGGTAAGGCTAAAGTATAGTCCCTGGTAAATTTTCTAAAATCTAATCTAGGCTCGTTAGAGAGAGGAGAGTAGAGCCCAAGTGTCGAGATTTTAGGAAGCCTCACTAATAAAGCTTTTAAATTACTTTCAATCAATTCTGTAGCTCTATTAGCACCGGGGAAATTTGCGAGCTTTTTCAAATAATATTGCCGTAAATCTTTTTTCATAAAATGCGTCATGCTTATGGTTTCTGTAGATAAATTATTTGAATATATAGTGAAATTAGTTGAGTTGTGGTACAAGGTTTTGTGAACATTTCTAATATAAATATATTTATGGAACTTTTGGCTGCAAATCATAGTAAATT
>JAQSWU010000071.1 GCA_029266475.1 Rickettsiaceae bacterium
TAAATTAATTCCTTACTAGAGAATTTACACCTCATACAAATCTATCGCAACCCCATTTGCAATAAAAAACCCTTTCTACTCCTTAACTTGACGCGTATGGTTAATGGCACAGAGCCTTAAAACCAGAGAAGAGGCAAAAAATGTAATCTTTGAATATATAGAAGTATTCTATAACAGAATAAGAATTCATTCTACTATCCAATATATGTCTCCAGTAGAATTCGAAAATATACAAAAATATGCATAACAAACTGTCCGGAAAAATGTTGACAGATCAATATGCAAGGATCTCTATTCCAGACGGCTCTGAGAGAAAGAATGTGGAAAATTGAGGGTATACACGCAGAAGCAAAGCATCAACACAGTCTTAAAAGAGCGAAGTATAGAGGATTAACAAAAGTACAGATACAGGCTTATATGACAGCATCCGTACAAAACCTTAAAAGGCTTATAAAGGCTACCTTTAATGATCTTCTATTACTTATCGAAGATATATGGCTATATTTAGATCAATTGGTAATAATAACTCGCTTGAATAGATAATTTACATAAGCAAAAAATATGTAAGTCACAAACTTTGAGTTATTTAGACAGCAATACAAGTTTTAAAAAAGGACTTTTTCAACAGACCCGAACGTTTATTTGATTCTATAGAACAAGCTGTTTTTAACGTTGAAAAAGTGTAAAAAAACTCATTTAATTAATCAATGTAAGTTAGCTCTTTGATTTTAGCTTTTATTACGTAGATATCTTCCTAAAGCTTATTTGACAATATCTATAAACTCTCTAGGAGAAAGGATAGTTACTTGATTATACTGCTTTTCAGGGAAATCCTTAAGATTGCCTGTAATTAAATATTTTGCTCCTACTTCTAATGCTAAATCAAGATACATAATATCAGCGGGATCTGGAATAATAAAGTTTGAGCTTTTAGGATTTTGTTCTATCCAAGTAGAGCATATACATACGTTTTCCACTAGCTCTATAAGCTGAGATTTATATTTCTTAAACTTGTCTCTGACTATCACATCCCTATATTCTCTAATGATATCATCAGAAATGAAATTTTGATGTTCAGATAAAATTATATTTAGTGCCTGTCTTGAAGTGCCTGCTGTTAGGCCGGCGGCTATAATTACATTGCAATCAGTGACGATTTTCATTTATTTTTCTTCTTTCTTGCGGACTTTCTCTCTTTATCTAAAATATCGAACAACTCATCTTCTGAATCTTCTAATTTTGGAAGCTTATCTAATTCCTCAAATATTGTGCGTACTTTTTTTAGTGAGTATGTTTTTTGATCTATGTAAGGTTCTATTACTAATTTATTATCTTCTAGGGACATAGAAATTGTAGAGCCGATATCTAAATTAAATTTTTCTCTAAACTCTGGGGGTAAAGTAACTTGATATCCTCTGTTAACTTTTCTGTAGATAATATTCTCGTCTTGCATAGTATTAAACAATATTAGTTTTATAATATTATACCACAATACGATTGCAGATACAATACAAAAATCCATATATTGTATATACGTATATTACCTATATACTTATAAGCATTATACGATAATACGATTATTGTATGTATGTCGTCTCAAAAAACGATCGTTTAATGAGAGAGGTAGGAATGGCTTTCAGTTAAGGGGGTTTGGGGTCTCATTTAGCCGTCTTGCAAATCAAAGTGCGATAAACCCAACCTTCATATTAGGTATTGAGATAAATATGGCAAATAAATAGGATATTTAAAAGATTTTGATAAAATATAGAATATATTTAAATGTTTATAAGACGTATATTGAGATAAAAACGCTTATACCGAATCTGATTCAAAATAATCTTTTGAAGGCTTTATGACTTCATCGTAATTCCTTTTGCCGACAAAAATAATAAATATACTATCCTCTTCTATTCTATATATAATCCTGTTTTCAACAGAATCTACTCTTAAATAAGGCTCAAAGCCTTTAAGCTGTTTTGAATCATTAAGAATGGGAGCTCCCTTGAGAGATAAGATTTTAGCCTTTAATTGTGATTGATGCTTGAGAGGACATAGAGAGATGTATTTTATTACTCTTCTCTCAATATAGATTTCTTACATCTCTGAGGAACCTTTCGCTATCCTCTGCTGAGAGGTAATCGCCTTCGTCATCTATTTTCTTTGTCTGGCTACCAAAGTAATAATCCTCTAACTCGGTAAAATATTCATAAGAAATAATGACAGCAGCGGGATGTCCAATTTTTTCGATAATAACTGGTTTTCTTTGAACCATATGTAAGATTTGACCAGAATGCTTATTGAGTTCAGTTGCTGAAATTCTATAGTTATCTTTCATATAAATTACATATTATGTTTAAATTAAATAATATACGTATATTAAGTAACCGTTAATAAGTTTCTCTATATAATTAAGGTATATTTGTTTCAAATGAATGACAGGCGATACATTTACTTATATTGCCTGTCCCGTACTCTTAAACTATTTCCAACGTATATGTTGCAAAGCTTTATTTTTGTACTTTTTCTAATAGGAATTTTAAGAAAAACAAAGTTTTTTTTATACTATATATAGTGAAAGTAATGCTTTTGAAAAGTTTTGCAATAGAGCTTAAATTGTTGTATTATATAAACATATGATATATTAATTATTTTCAATGGCAGGTTTTTATGCACAACTTTACTAAATACACCAAAGAGCATATTATTTCTGCACTAATATTTGCTTCTGGTATAGCATTAGCAGGATATTTTATAGGTAGTTCCTTTCTTAAAGCTCGATTACAAGATAGGTATGTGGTTGTGAAAGGACTAAGTGAAAGGGAGATTACATCTAACTTAGCTATATGGCCTATAACTATTAAAGCAACAGGTAATAACCTTACAGAAGTAAATTCTAAGATAGAATCAGATCGTAAAACATTAATAAACTTTTTAAAAGAATGTGGCTTTAATGAAGAAGAAATAGAGATTGGAACTTACACGGTAACAGATTTACTTGCTCAAGAATACGGGAATAATATTTCAGAAAAAAACCGTTACATAATTAATGCTAGCGTGATTGTTAAGTCTGCGAATGTTAATTTGGTCGAAAAAGCTACGCAGATGCTAAATCGACTTGTACAAAAAGACATTGTGCTAGCTAGCGAAAGAGGCCCATTTTATGAATTCACAGGATTTAATGATTTGAAACCTCAAATGTTAGAAGAAGCTATTAAGAATGCGCATAAATCAGCCTACAAATTCGCTGAGGATTCAGGCAATAATATTGGCAGTCTTAGGAAGGCTAACCAAGGTATATTTTTATTTAGTCCTGCTGTAGGCGAGGAAACAGATGAGTATAGTAATTCACAAGCTGCGAGAAGAAGTGTGCGTAAAAAAGTACGCTTAGTAACTACCTTAGAATATTTTTTGAAAGATTAACTATGATCTTAAGAAATTTGCACAAGTTACTGGTCGTTGGGCTCTCTTACTCTTAAATATTTATACAGCGTTCTTTGAGAGATTGAGAGTTTTTCACATATTTGTTTGATGGAGAGCTGGTCTTCTTTGTAGAGGGCGGCTGCGGCATACGATGTAGACTCTGCTTGAGGGGAGAGACCTTTAGAACGACCTACAAGCTTTCCTCTTACTCTCGCAGCTTTAAGCCCTGCGGATTTGTATATATAAGTGTGTAAATTATTTATTACTTAAATTTATTTCCCCGTAACCTATGATTTCTAATAATGCTTGGAATACTTTTTTCATAAAAGTTTCGTCGCACTTTACTATGGGTCCCTTGACAAAGCGCTTATTATCTATTGAGCGTATTTGATCAATTAGAAGGTCAGAATCTTTTTCTAATTTTTTTTGTGCATTGATTCTCAATCTTAATGGTTCAGCATCATCTATAATATTAGTTGTAAGTGGTATAACTATTATTGAAGGATGTTGTATATCTAAAAGAACCTGGTCTTGGATTATTAAAACAGGGCGTAATTTACCAGGCTCTGTACCGTTCTTAGGGCTTAAGTCGGCTAGCCATATTTCGCCAAAGCTAAGCTTCTGGGTCATTTTCTACCTCGGAAAACTCTGAATTTATAAGCATACTTTCTTTTCTAGTTAATTGGCTTGCACGAATGAGCTTATTTTTTTTCTCTTTTTCATACATTTTTTGATTCATGGCTTCAATGCACTGTCTTA
>JAQSWU010000003.1 GCA_029266475.1 Rickettsiaceae bacterium
ATCGCCGCAGTCAACGACGTCTTACCATGGTCAACGTGACCAATTGTCCCAATATTTACGTGCGGCTTATTCCTTACAAACTTCTCCTTACCCATAGTATCTCCAAAAAAAATTTAGTATCTGTATTAATCTTAAGTTAATGGAGCGGGTGAAGGGAATCGAACCCTCACAGCCAGCTTGGAAGGCTGGAACTCTACCGTTGAGCTACACCCGCTTTATATGGTGGAGGAAGTAGGATTCGAACCTACGAACGCATACGCGGGCAGATTTACAGTCTGCTGCCATTGACCACTCGGCCATTCCTCCAAAGTAAAAACTGAAGAGTAAAATACTCTATAAGTTTCTTCTTTGCAACAGAAATTTATAAGTTCATACAAATTAAGTACGCGACCCTAAGATCTATAATATAATGAACGTTAAACTTAAAATTTATCGTGTTACAGATTGCTCTTTATTATATTATTTGCTAAAATCTGTCAAGTTGTAAATTTCAAGAATACGAATAAACTAATGAAAAAACCCACGAAAAGCTGGAATAAACAAGTATTTTCCAAGTATTATTATATCTATGGGATCCATCCTTCTGTAGCGGCGCTTAAAAATCCGAAAAGAAAAGTAAAAGAAATAATCTGCACTACCGCTAATTTTGAGAAGTATCGAGATCTCATAGTTTCGCACCCTTATAAGATTCTAGAACCAGGCAAGATAGACGAGTTTCTACCCGAACACTCTGTTCATCAAGGTCTTGCAATTAAAGTAGAACCTTTGCCAAATTATAATATTGAAGATATTGAGGATGAAGCCCCTAATATTTGTCTTGCCATTTTAGACCAGATAAGCGACCCTCATAACATAGGTGCTATTATAAGATCAGCAGCTGCTTTCGGCGTATCGGCAATTATTTTGACTGACGATAACTCCCCTCCAGAAAATGCGATTATAGCAAAATCAGCTTCAGGCGGGCTTGAACTTGTTAGAGTTATCAGAATCACAAATTTAAGCGCAGCTATAAAGACTTTAAAAAAGAAAGGGTTTTGGATTATAGGGTTGGATTCAAACACTGATAAAAGCTTTAATTCTGATATAGTTACAGGAAAGGTAGCTATAGCGCTTGGAGCTGAGGGTAAAGGCCTACGTAGACTAACGAAAGAAAACTGTGATTTTCTAGCTAAAATTGACATGAGTAATAACACAGAAAGTTTGAACGTTTCAAACGCGGCAGCAATAGTGTTCTATGAGACTTATAAAACTGTAAGGATGAAATAAATTTAATAAAAAATTATAAGTTAGATAGTTTTATTATTTGATTTTTCAAAAATGTACCTTTAGAGTTTTATACTTGTGATATACTCATCAAAAAATGTTAGCGTTTGACGCTTATATTAAAAAGGAAGCACCCATATTATGGTGCTATAGATAGAAACTTGATTTTTTAGGAGAACGTATGAATAATATTGATAAAGATAAAGCTTTGGCTAGCGCCTTTAGTCAAATCGAAAAAGCGCACGGTAAAGGCGCAATCATGAAGCTTGGGCAGAGGCCGCTAGTAGAGCTTGAAGCCATACCAACAGGCTCCTTAGGATTAGACCTTGCTCTTGGAATTGGAGGTTTGCCAAAAGGTCGTATTATAGAAATATTCGGCCCAGAAAGCTCAGGTAAAACAACTCTTACCCTACACGCCATAGCGGAAGCTCAAAAAAAAGGGGGCGTATGTGCATTTATTGACGCAGAGCATGCCCTTGATCCTGCATACGCTAAAAAACTTGGCGTAAATATTGACGAGCTAATCATATCACAACCTGATACTGGGGAGCAGGCTTTAGAAATAGCCGATACTCTTGTTAGATCGGGCGCCATCCAATTGATGGTAATTGATAGCGTAGCGGCTCTTGTGCCCAAAGCTGAAATCGAAGGCGAAATGGGTGATTCACATATGGGCCTACAAGCAAGATTAATGAGTCAAGCCTTAAGAAAACTTACAGCCTCAATCTCACGTACCAACTGTATAATTATCTTCATCAACCAAATTAGGATGAAAATCGGTATTATGTTTGGCAGCCCAGAGACGACAACAGGTGGTAATGCTTTAAAATTCTATGCTTCAGTAAGGATGGATATAAGACGTATTGGCTCTATCAAAGAAAAAGATGAAGTTGTAGGCAATCAGACTAAGGTAAAAATCGTTAAAAACAAGGTTTCTCCACCATTCAGAGAAGTTACATTCGATATAATGTATAATGAAGGTATTTCTAAGGAAGGTGAAATTATCGATCTTGGCGTTAAGTTTGATATTATCGAAAAAGCCGGAGCTTGGTTCTCTTATAATAATACTAGAATTGGGCAAGGTAGAGAGAATGTTAAAAAGTACCTTAAAGAAAATTCTGCTGTGACCCTAGAAATTGAACAAAGAATAAGGCAGAAAGGCTCTGAAGCTCAAGACATATTTACCGGCTCCGAAGAAGAGTCAGTTGCGGAGGCCGAGGTAGATGCTTAATTTAAAGAATAAAACAGCCTTGATCACTGGCGCTTCTGGCGGTATTGGCGCAGCTTGCGCCAAACTTTTAAACCAACTTGGTGCCCATGTAGTTGTGTCAGGCACTAACGAGGCAAAACTGCATGAGCTTAGCCGTGAGTTGAATGAAAAACATAGTATCATGACTTGTAATTTAAAAGATACTACAGCATGCGAAGAATTAGTAAATTCATTAGATAAATTAGATATTTTAGTATGCAATGCTGGTATTACCAAAGATAATTTGATTATCAAAATGACGGAGCAAGATTTCGATGAAGTTATCGATATAAACCTTAAGGCAGCATTCATTTTAAATAAAGCAGCAGCACGAAAAATGATGCGTGAACGTTACGGACGGATCATTAATATTTCTTCTGTTGTAGCCTTTTCAGGTAATGCTGGTCAATGTAATTATACTGCATCAAAAGCGGGCCTAGTTGGAATGAGCAAGAGCCTTGCTCTTGAAGTCGCTTCTCGTGGAATTACAGTAAATATTGTCGCTCCGGGCTTTATCGATACTAATATGACTGCAAAGTTAAATGATGAGATAAAGGATGCAATATTAAATAAAATACCCCTGAAGAGAATGGGCTCCCCAGAAGATATCGCAGCAAGCGTTGCGTTTCTTGCTAGCGCTGAAGCAAGCTATATTACCGGTCAAACCATTCATGTTAATGGAGGCATGTATATGTAATTTTGTTTATTTAAGTTTCAAAAAGTCTAAATTTCATGCTATCAGACCTAATTATAATACTATAAACAGGTATTTAATTTGGTTTTATTATAATTTTTGCTGGCATTAAATAAAAATTTATGTTAGTAATATGTCAGCAAAATTTCGGGGGTAAAGTTAGAAATTACTACCGAATATTATTTTATATTACTTTTATTGAGGAAGTTATGAGCTCAGTTGAAATTGAATCAACCATAAAAAAACTTATTGCTAAAACTCTTAGAGTTGACGAATCTAAAATAAATCTTGAATCAAATTTTGTTGATGATCTTGGCGCTGATAGCTTAGACCAAGTTGAATTAATGATGGCTATTGAAGCTGAATTTGACTGTGATATACCTGATGAAGACGCAGGAAAAATCACAACTGTAGCAGATGCTGTAAAATATATTGAACAAAAAAAATCTTCTGCTCCTGCGGCATAAAAAATAATGCTGGAATGGAACCCCCTTCCTTTCCAGTTTTTTTAATTTTAATCCTACTTAATAAGCTCAATTCCAATTCACACCAGAGGTAGATATGACAGAAAGAAGAGTTGTAGTAACTGGTTTAGGACTTATAACCCCCCTAGGACTAAATGTTTCTTCCACATGGGATAATCTCCTCAAAGGAAAAAGCGGTTTGAGAAAAATATCTCGTTTTGATGCAAGCGAATTAAGCTGCCAGATCGCTGGTGAAATCAATAAATCTCCTGAAGACGGCTTCGATGCTCAAAAATTTATCGAGCCACGAGATATAAAAAAAATGGATACCTTCATGCATTATGGGATAGCAGCTGCAGTCGAAGCTATTGAAGATTCTGGCTGGATGCCTGAAGATGAATATTCAAAAGAACAGACTGGCGTAATGATAGGCTCAGGCATCGGGGGACTTAGTATTATTGAGGAAAACGTCAAGATACTTAACGAACAGTCAGCCAAACGTATCTCCCCATTCTTTATTCCTGCAAGTTTGATTAACCTTGTCTCTGGTCATATTTCCATGAAATATGGCTTTAGAGGTCCGAATCATGCAGTAGTTACTGCTTGTGCAACAGGAGCACATGCTATTGGTGATGCAGCAAGACTTATCAAATTTGGTGACGCCGATGTTATGATAGCAGGCGGGGCTGAGGCAGCAATATGCCCTATTGGAGTCGCAGGTTTCGCGGCGCTTAGAGCTCTTTCTACTGGTTATAATGATTCACCTGAGTGCGCATCTCGTCCATGGGACAAGGCGCGAGATGGTTTTGTAATGGGTGAAGGTGCTGGCGTTGTCGTACTTGAAGAGTATGAGCACGCTAAGAAGCGCGGCGCTAAAATCTACGCCGAGATCAGAGGTTATGGTCTTAGCGGGGATGCTTACCATATGACTTCACCGCATCCCGAGGGTGCAGGCAGCAGAAAGGCCATTAGTTCAGCAATGAAACACGCTGGTCTTAACTATGGCGATATTGACTATATAAACGCTCATGGTACATCTACTCAGATGGGTGATCTACTTGAGTTGGACACTGTACAAAGCTTATTTCTTGAACACAATTCAAAGATTGCCATGTCTTCAACTAAATCTTCTATAGGTCATTTACTTGGCGCTGCAGGCAGTGTTGAAGCAATATTTTCGATACTCGCTATTAGAGATCAGATAGCGCCGGCAACTATCAATCTTGATGACCCAATAGAGGAAGTAAGAATGGATCTTGTACCAAATACACCAAAGGAAATGAAAATTAATAATATTATTTCAAATTCTTTCGGCTTTGGTGGAACTAATGCTACACTTGTTATAACTAAAATTTAGTGTTAACAAAGAGACAGGTGAAAATTGTTCAGAATAATTTATAAGACATTTGCATTAAAACTAATTTTAATTTTGCTTATTATATTCTCAACGATTAACCTTGTATTCGTATACTTAAATACTGCAGGTCCTTTAAAAGAGCCCGTTGAATTAATTATAGAACGCGGGCTTAGCAAAAGAGAAGTCGTAGAAAAATTACATGAACATAACGTTATTAGATTCCCTAATGTCTTATATCTTATTACAAAATTTTATGGACTTAAATATAAGATAAAAAGCGGGGAGTATCTTTTCACGAGCCAAATTACTCCTATACAAGTCCTTGAAATTTTAACAAACGGTAAATCAATTGTTAGAAAGTTTGTAGTTCCGGAAGGCTTTACTGTAAGACAGATTTTTGATCGTCTATATGAAGAAACACGTTTAGTTGGCGAAATACATGAAAATATAACAGAGGGCTTTTTATTACCAGATACTTATTTCTTCTCATACAACGATCAACGACAAATGCTTGTTGAACAAATGAAGAAAGAGATGTCTAAACTTCTTGATGATTTAATGGTTCATCTTTCAGTTACCTCGCCCCTTAAAACTCGCTTAGACGTCCTTAAACTTGCATCAATTGTGGAAAGAGAAACTAACTTAGACGAAGAGAAGCCGAGAGTAGCCGCAGTTTACATAAATAGGCTTAAAAAAGGCATGAAATTACAAGCTGATCCAACCACTATCTACGCTATTACACTTGGTAAAACTAACCTAGGAAGACCTTTAGTACGTTCAGATCTATTCATAGAGTCACCATATAACACTTATATGGTTTATGGACTTCCGCCTACACCGATAGCCTGCCCTGGTAGAAGAGCTATCGAAGCAGCTATAAAACCAGCTAATACCAACGATCTCTTTTTTGTTGCAAATGGGAGAGGGGGACATAATTTTTCTACAAACGCTAGAGATCATATAAACAATGTTAATGCTTACAGAAAGATTTTAAAAAAATAACCTTGCAATGGTGTTTTCTACCCTATACGGTTCTTTAATGCATTCGATATTATTTTTATAAGTTCTTCTTGCTTTTCCAATTCATAAGGCTTTTTCTCTCTGCCAAATACTGGATGCGGATAAGCTTTATCATTGGTAAAGCGAGCCACTATATGAATATGCAACTGAGAAACTATATTACCAAGCGCTGCAATATTTAACTTATCAGGACAAAATATTTTTTGCATAACTTCAGAAGTTAAGCTTATCTCTTCCATTAACACTATACGCTCTTTTTGATTGAGATCTATAATTTCTTTTAAATTTTCTCTTCTTGGGACTAATATAAGCCAGGGAAAATAAGAGTTATCAACTAGTATTAACCTACTGAGTTCTAAATCCATTAATATAACTCCGTCACTCTGAAGCCTTGGGTCCAGCACAAAATCATTCGACATAATTATAGCCTAATAGTTGCCTTATAACGATTGATTAATAATATCATAGTAACAATCCGTATTTAAACATAAAAAATCATAAGTAAGATTTCTTCTAATCTTGCCCATCGTAATTATAAAGCAGCCCTATTGCTTTTGAAGTCTCTTCTATAGAATCTAATCCAGCGTTTATTTCCATGCATGTAGCCTTATAATGAGGAAAATTTTCTTCCACAATCTTTACTAATACATCATGAAAAACTGGTTGGAAGAGTATGGATTTCTGATTATCATCGCTTAAGTAGTATTGCTCTGTACCTGTTAAATCTGATAACTTCCTTGTCTTACAAAGATTGAACATATCCGCAAAAACTAAGTGTAAAGGCTGTCCAATAGTCTCTGCATAAACGAGATCAGCCTTGATGTTTACTATATCCCTAATGGCTTTAATAATCTTTATACTAATTATTTCATTTTGAGCTATTTCTTGTAACGCCTTATAATTACTTCCAATCCTATGAAGATTATGTACTAAAGCTTTTCCTGCTTCTTTTTTACTAGTTTTTTCTTGCTTGAATCCTTCGATAAGAGTTGAATCATCTATTAAAGAACTATATTTAGTAAGTTGACCATCATTTAAAATTTTCTCCTCCTTTAGCAGGGACAACGCCCTTAAGTAATTGATTTTCTTTGTATAATCAAAATTTTCTTGTTTATGATCAGAGCTAAAGGTTAGGTTTACCCAGTTCTTTAATAGAGACAGGCTTGTCATTTTTTCATTCTTATTCTTTAAGTGTGGGTCAGCACCATTTTCACATAGTAATTTAATTATTTTAATCCACCCATTGCGAGCAGCATAATGTAAAGCTGTATTATCCAACTTATCTTTTACATTAACATCTATACCTAATTCGACTAGTAATTTTGCTGCTTTATAATTTCCCCTTTTAGCCGCCCAGTGTAATGCTGTTGTATTACATTTATCCTTAGCTTTGATACAATTAGCGTCAAGCTCTATAAAATATTCCATCAATTGAATTTTACCATTGTAAGCAGCAAATGACAGAGGCTTCAAGGAAGGTACTGTTTTAAGGTGCAGATCAGTAGAGAGGAAACCTGCCCCTTGAACTTCTTTTAATTGCCCTATAACATCAATTTGATTATACTTTATTGCTTTTGACAGTAATTGATTTAGCTTATGATTATCTCTAGAACTAAGAGTTAAGTTTGTAGAATTTAGTGGTGAGAGTAGTGAAGAATTAGCTTGATTAAAGGTAGCTTTTTTCTTTCTTCTCATAGAGAACTCCTTTTATAACTATAATTTTAAACTTATAGTTGCGCTAATATAAGGAAGAATTTCAAGAAGTAAATATTTTTTTGAAAAGATTCTCAAAGCAAGCGTAAAAAAGTCACAAATATGCGCAAAAGTACTACTTTTAACCTAAAAGCACCATATATAACTCTTCCTACATTAAATAAAGTTAAAATAGTATAAGCTTATAGAAGCGTATTTTAAATCTTTATATCTTAGGCTTAGTCATAATTCATTAACATTTAAGCTAAATTTAGTAAGCAATAGCGTAAAAATGCGAAGAAGCCTAGATTTCGGTTGCTAATTACCCTACTCTTCTAAAGTTAGCAAACTGAAATCTACAGATCCGATTACTTCAGGATTCATTGCCTGGACCACTTTATGAGGGAAATAATTTATATCTTCCTCATCAGAACTACAGTAATCATCATAAGTTTTATTCCTAGTATTATATGATTTTATAAGATCAAAGAATGGTTTGCCTTCTACTGGTATTTTTATTAAATTATTATCATTTGTAAATTCATCATTAGAATACTTTAGACAAACTTCTATTCGATAATTGTTTTCTTGTGCCTCTGCAATGGCTTTTACTCCTTCAACCAAAATATTAGTGTTCGTTAAGTTTAAGTATTTTAAAGTGCGATTATTTTTAATCACTTCAGCTAAACATATAGCACCTTTATCTCCAAGGGCATTCCCACTTAGAGATAATACTTCTAGCGCAGTATTATTACTTAATGCTTCTGTTAAATAACAAGCTCCTTCTGCTCCTATATTATTATAGATTAAGCTTAAACTTTTAAGTACTGCATTGGATCTGAGGAAATCACTTATAAGCCTTGCTCCATCATCCCCTAAAGCGTTATTTCCAAAACTCAATATTTCTATAGAACTATTGAGTTTCAAAGCTGGCAAGAGGATTTCCATTCCATCCTTACTAATATTATTATCCCAGAGAATTAAATCTTTTAAACTTTTAGTCTTAGTAATTGCTTCAGCAAGTGCTTTAACTTGTCCAACATTTCTAATAATACCAGTTAAATCTCCTTCAATTATTTTATTATTTGCAATCCCAACAATTACTTTGTCAAACTCTGGGCAACTCATTTGAGGGATTATATTTTCTTTTCTATCTAAGAGTACGGATTCTGGCGCTTCACTTTTCTTAAAAGTGACTTTTTTCTTTTTTCTCATAATATTCTAGAATGAATTTGGTTATTTAAAGTAAGATGGCTTTATTGAACAGCTTTTTAAAATTTTCTGTAGTAGAGCTTACAACCTCTTCTAAACTTACAGCTTTTAAATCTGCTAAAAATTCAGCAGTATGCTTGGTGAAAGCAGGCTCACAGCGCTTTCCTCGCATTGGCGTTGGTGCAAGATATGGAGCATCGGTTTCAACTATTATACGTGACAAAGGAATCTCTTTTATAATTCCCTGTAAATCTTTAGCATTTTTAAAAGTTATGATACCCGAAACTGATATATACATATCAAGCTCAATCACTACTTCTGCAAGATTTTTCGTCGAAGTAAAACAATGGATCAAACCAGAAAATTTACCATTAACCTGTTCCTCTTTGAGGATTTTTATCATATCCTCATCTGCAGAACGAGAATGGATAATCACCGGCAGGCCTGTTTCTCTTGCAGCTATTATATGGTTGCGGAAACTTTCAATTTGTGCATCCCTTACCGATGTTTCATAGTAATAATCTAGTCCAGTTTCACCCAACCCTATGACTTTTGGATGCTCACTTAATTTAATTAACTCTTCAGCACTAGGAATTGACCTTAAATCTATTTCATGCGGATGCACCCCTACTGAGCAGAATATATTATCATATTTTTCCGCTACCCCTAATACATTCGGAAAATTATCAAGCCTAGTGCAAATAGTTTGCATATATTTCACGCCACTTGCAACCGCATTCGCTACAACCTGATCAAGGTCACCAGCAAATTCCTGCATATCAAGATGGCAATGGGAATCAACTAAAAACATTTATGCCTCTTGGTATCTTGGGAAAATTGGCTCAGGTGTTGGAAGTTTTATTCCTGGCCTCAAAGCATACCTCTTTGAAAGAGTTGCAAATGATCTTTCACCCTGACTGATTGCTAAAGAGTCGAGTATTTTACTCGCTGACTCTGGAATAAAAGGCTGCAAAGTTATACCAATATATCTAATTGTCTCAAGCAGAACATATAATACTTCATTCATTCTCCCCAAATCAGTTTTACGTAAGTTCCATGGCGCTTCATGATCAATGAATATATTAGCCTGACTTGCAAGTTTGATGATCTCATCAAGTACTGCATTATAATTTTGGTCGTCCATATAGACCTGAGCTTTCTCACGCCAAACGCTTGCAAGTTCTAATAAACCACCTTTATATGCCTCCTCTACAAATGCTGCACTTACCTCTGGTACTTTACCTTCGGCATTTTTCGCGACAAAAGATAAAGTACGCTGGACAAGATTTCCTATGTTATTAGCAAGCTCAGAATTAATACGGTTTATCATATTCGCTCTAGCATAGTTACCATCATTCCCGAATATTACTTCGCGCATTAAGAAATATCTTGTCTGATCAAGACCGAACTCTTCAATAAGCTTAAATGGATCAATAACATTGCCAACGGATTTAGAGATTTTTTGCCCCTCATTAGTCCACCAACCGTGCGCCATAATGCTTTTTGGCACTTCAAGGCCAGCAGCCATTAAAAAAGCAGGCCAATAAACCGCATGAAACCTGGTAATATCTTTACCCATAATATGAACATCGGCTGGCCAGAATTTTTTAAACTCTTCAGCCTCTTCGTCTGGATAACCTAAAGCAGATATATAATTCGTAAGTGCATCAAGCCAGACATACATAACGTGTGACTCATCCCCGGGTACAGGCACCCCCCATTTAAAACTAGTTCTTGAGACCGATAAATCAGTAAGGCCACCTTTAACAAAGCTTATAACTTCGTTACGGCGCGATTCAGGCTTAATAAAACCTGGGTTATTCTCATAAAGCTCAAGTAATTTATCCTGCCAAGCAGATAATTTAAAGAAATAGCTTGGCTCCTCTACCCACTCGACAGGAGCTCCAGTTGGTGCAAGCCCCCCTTCAATAAGCTCGGACTCGTTATAAAAAGCTTCGTCCCTGACTGAATACCACCCTGAATATTTGCTAAGATAAATATTGCCGCTTGCGATAAGTTTATTCCATAAGCTCTGCGCAGCTTTTTTATGCCTTTCCTCAGTAGTTCTTATAAAATCATCATTACTAATATTCATGGTAGAAAATAATTCACGGAATCTTTGTGACACTTGGTCTGTAAAAGCTTGGGGCAAAAGCCCAGCTTTTTCAGCAGATTTTTCTACCTTTTGCCCATGTTCATCCGTACCCGTTAAAAATTTTACTTCCCTACCATCTAGCCTCATAAAACGAGCTAAAACGTCGCATGCAAGAGTTGTATAAGCATGCCCAATATGTGGGACGTCATTTACATAATAAATTGGCGAAGTTACATAATATGTATTTTTCATATACTTTATAATAGTTTTCGTTTAAGTTTAAATTTTATAATATTTATAAATTAACTGCTTATAGTATAAGCAAAATCGTTTTCTGACAAGAATTTTAATTTAAGTATATGCATAGAATTGCAAAAGTCTTAGTACCTAACCTTAAGCTTGATGCTCTAAGTTACCTTATACCTGAAGGTATGGAAATCAATATTGGCGATCTTGTAAAGGTGAACCTTCGCAAAAAAGAATTACTTGGAGTAGTAGTTGCAACTCTACCCTTAAACGAAAACCTAAGCTACGATCTTAAGCCAATCAATGAAAAACTCTACATTAGCAATATTGCTACAAGTTATTTAAGTTTTTTAGACAAATTTGCAAATTATAATATGGTACCTATGGGTGCGGTGTGGAAGCTTGCCCTCCCTATAGAAATTTTTTTAAAAAGAAAGGAGCTCAAACCTCTTATTCAAAAGATTGACCAAAATGGATTTAGCCTGCCCACTCTATCATCTGAACAAGAAGCCTCTTACCAGAATATAAAAAATAATTCTGGGGTTACCTTGCTTAAAGGAATTACTGGCTCAGGTAAAACTGAAATCTATTTCCATTTAGCAGCCGACGCTTTAAGAGAAGGTAAACAAGTACTTATAATGCTACCTGAAATTGCTCTTTCTACGCAAATGATAAATCGCTTTAAAAGCAGGTTTAACTTTGAGCCGGTTGTGTGGAATTCTGCTATTAAAGTTAGCCAGAAGCGTAATATACTACTTGGCCTTATGAGGGGTGACGTTAAACTCGTAATAGGCTCCAGAAGTTCTCTTTTATTACCATATAAAAACTTAAGCTTAATTATAATTGACGAAGAACATGACGCTTCTTATAAGCAAGATGAAGGTATTGTTTATAACGCTAGAGATATGGCAATACTTCGTGGATTTATGGAAAAATTTCCTATTCTACTTTGTTCAGCCACCCCTTCAATTGAAACATACGTAAATGCGCATGATAAAAAATATAATTTTGTTGAGTTAAATTCTCGTTATGGGGTGGATAGCTTACCAGAAATTAAAGCAATAGATTTGCTTAAAGAACAACTAGAGCAGGATCGCTGGATTTCTCCAAGTCTTAAGCTAGCTATCACACAAACCCTTGCTAAGAACTATCAGGTATTAATATTCTTGAATCGCCGTGGATATGCCCCATTAATGCTCTGTAAATGCTGCGGTTATCGCTATAGCTGTCCTTCATGTTCAGCCTGGCTTGTCTACCATAAATCAAAATCTAGGCTAGAATGTCACCATTGCGGACAAGTCTCGGCTATGAAAAAGATTTGTCCAAGCTGCAGAGAAGAAACTAACTGGATAGCCTGCGGCCCAGGCGTTGAAAGAATAGCAGATGAAGTCGAACTATTATTTCCAAATCATAGAATTCAGGTTGTTACCAAGGATACAATTCAAAAACCTGAGCAAGCTAAAGAAATATTGAATAAAATTGAACAGCATCAAGTAGATATTATTATTGGTACGCAAATAATAACTAAAGGGTATCATTTTCCTTCATTAAATCTTGTTGGTGTGATTGATGGTGACTTTGGTTTAAATGGAGGCGACTTAAAAGCTTCAGAGCGCACATATCAGCTATTGAACCAAGTAAGCGGTAGGGCTGGAAGAGTCAAAGAGCGGGGAGTAGTTTATATCCAGACCTATCACCCAGATAGCATAATCCTGAAGGCTCTTAAAGAAAATGATGAAAATAAGTTTTTTAGCTACGAAATATCGTCACGGAAAGCAACCTCAATGCCCCCTTTTGCCAGGATGGCAGCTATTTTAATTTCAGGCAAAGATGAGAGTAAAACATTGTCCCTTGCCATGAAGATTGTAAACCTTGCTCCTATTAATGATAATTTGAAGGTGCTAGGCCCTGCCCCTTCTCTAATGTATAAGTTAAAGAATAAATACAGGTATCGAATTTTAGTGAGTTGCGATAAAAAATACAATCTTCAAGATGTTATAAGACGTTGGCTTGACCAGATAAAATTACCATCCTGGTCTAGTATCAAAATTGACATAGACCCTTATAGTTTTTACTAAACACTTTCATTTAGATGAAATTTTTTAATGTATACTAAGCTTGTTGCTGCTTTACTTATAGTTTATACTTGTAATCAGCTCATATATCACTTTGTAAGCTATATTATTATGAAACATTATATTACCCATATTTCTAATATTGAAGAAGATATACTAAAGCTTAAAACCAAACTTAATGCCAAGCTCATATCTCATCATTTCCAAGATTCAGAAGTTATTGATATTGTAGATTTCATTGGCAGCACAGCTGAAATTATTAGATATATAGAAACTATCGAAAATAATAATATCTTATTAGCTACCACTATAAAGGTCGCCGAATTAATAAATAAGTTCTTTCCAGATAGGAATATAATAATACCGCGACAATGTTCTTATTATCAATTAGACGAAGCTAAAATAGTAGATTTTTTACAATCTAAGAAAAAGCTGGCAAATATTGGAATACTTGCGCATCTAAACAGCTCAAATTCCTTGAAAACTATTGCTAATCATGTTTTCACTATATCTAATATCGAACAGATATTAGATGAATGCGATAGCTTCGATGAAATCTTGCTTATAGGATCGAAGAATCTTGGCCGTTATTTTAGCAAGAGATTTGCAAAACCTATAACCGGTGTATTAAATTATAAAGATTTCCATGCTAGTTTTTCTGAAGCAAGCTTAATTAAGGTAAAGGCAGGCCATCCAACCGCTATAATCATTGCGCATCCTGAATGTAGCGAACGAGTTTTAGAATATGCTGATTTCGTAGGCTCTAACAGACAACTCATCGAGTATGTTAAAAACTATAGAAGCGAACAGTTTATAGTACTTGCAGAACCAAGTATTATTTACATTATGCAAAATAATAGTGATAATGTATATTTAGACGTCCCAAGGATAAATGCTCAAGGTCGCTTTGAAAGCAACTTTTTTAGCGAGCTACATACAAACCTTGATGAAATTTATAATTGTTTAAAGGAGTTTGATGCAAGGCTTATTGAAGGCTCTTAGTAAGCATAAGGCTCACATCTGTATGCCTTTGAAATTATTCTTTTTAAATTTATTATGATAATGGTTAAGTTTTTTTAGCATAGAAGGCGAATATTTAGCTAAATCCTTAGGCTTACCACCTTCGTATTTACTAGCCCTTTTAAGCCCGCCAATAATCATATTATTAATAAAATTAATAGCACCACTCTCCCCTGCTATCCGACGAGGATTCATAACTTTGTAAATCTCATATATGGCGAATCGCTCCAAAAGTTTCTTTCTAGCATGATTCATACGCTTTTGCTCTTTACTGTTAGGATCATCCTTAGAAGCTCCTATTAGTTTAGCCTTATTTTTCCCTTGCGTAAGAAGGTAAATCCTAAGAGACTTAATCCTCTTTGCAAGCTTTGCTTTATATTGACTAGCAGTCTTATCCTCAAGAGAACCCGCTCCTATTAACTCCTCAATAAAGGATTCTAAAAGCTGATTAAGAGCAGCCTCCATCCCACTATTATCATCATTTTCAATACCTTCTAAAATTTTTTGGATTGCTGTTTTAAGCTCCTTATTATCTTGAATAGTTTTAAAATGCTCATCCTCATCAGAAGGGCAGTCTTCAAATATCTCTTTAAGAAGCTTTTGCTCAAACTCTTTTGCTATTTCCTTGCTTTTATCTTGTTCCACTTAGGATGTCTCCGTGCATTTGGCTCAGGAATATATTCCTTAATTGAAAAATGTCCTCGGTAAGTCTTATATAAAGTTAAACCTTGATGCTCTTCAATTATAGATTTACAAAGATAGGCTGTGTCAATTGGTTTCTGTCTTTTGGCAAATTTATTTTCACCGTTTGTGCAAATTTCCGTTATATCCATATGCTGCCAGACTAGACCATCAAAAATTTTGCATTTAAAATAACCGCTAAATCTTGTATTCTCATAATCGCCAGCGATTATTGCTGTTGCATCATCGCTTAAATAAAGCTTAATGTCGCCAATTTTTGCTAAAGCTATTAGGTCTTCATCTTCATACTTTATGTAGACTCTACCCGAAGTAATAATTTTTTTTGGTATTGCCATAAATATATTCCTTAAAATAATTGGTATTGTTATTCCATATATAAGACATTGGTAAAGAGAATCTTCACTGAATTTAGCTAGTTTTATAAAATATTCAACTATATTTGTGACACCTCAATCTCTATAGACCGTCATTGACACAGAACAAATTATAGAATAAATTAATATATTGAAAAACTCTATAAGGTCAGAGCTTCAGCACATTTCTATAACTAAATACAGTAAAGTTAAGGATTGATTTATGGTAAATGGCATCCAAAATGATATTATAGAAAATAATCTAAGAATGCTTAGAGACCCAAAAGGCTTACCTAAGGAAAAAATTTTATCCTTAGTAAAAGAAACTTTAAAGCAACTCGGTTATTCAGGTGAAGATATTGCAATATTTAGCGACTCAATTGCGGAGCAAGTTTACAATGCGCAAATTTCTAAATCAAGCTAACCCTTAAACTAACAAATTAAGTTTTTTAATCCTAGCCTTATACTGACTCTCTCCTCCTGAGAAAATAAAGCTTCCAGCAACCAGCATATCTGCACCAGCATCTAATATCTCTTTTATGTTTGTATCATTTACTCCCCCATCTACTGATAATATAGCACGTTTTAAGTTTCTATCTAGCAAGCTCCTAATATCACGAATTTTATTTATTTGCGACGGGATAAATCGCTGACCTCCGAAGCCGGGGTTTACAGTCATTACTAAAATTAAGTCCAAATAATCAATAATATACTCTAAAACCGAGCTACTAGTGGATGGGAGTAATGAAATTCCAGCTTTTACTCCTAAAGATTTAATTTTATTCAGCAATCTATCGATATGTTTTTCAGCTTCGAAGTGTACAGTTATATAATCTGCGCCAGCATCAACGAATTGTGAAATAAATTTTTCTGGTGAATCAACCATCAAATGAACGTCGAATGGTAGGGACGTATATTTCCTTATAGATTCAATAACATCTGGACCTATTGTAATATTCGGAACAAAACAGCCGTCCATTACATCAATATGTATCATATCTGCCCCTGCTTCAGTGATTGCCTCGATCTCTTCACCAAGCCTTGCAAAGTCAGCCGATAAGATTGAAGGAGCAACTAATATTCTTTTCATGTTTCTTCCCTAAATTTTTGATATGAAGGTGATACTATAAAAGTTTTTATAGTAATTTACCTCTTGCCTTTAAGTTTATAAATGTAGCTAATAATCTGCGCAACCGCTTCATAATATTCTACAAGTATTTCTTCGTCAACCTCTACGTTATCGTATAAGGCCCGAGCCAGCTCTTTATTTTCCACTAAAGGAATATCATTCTCTTTAGCTAATTCTCTAATTTTTAAAGCTATAAAATCTTGCCCCTTGGCAATTAACTTTGGCGCCGGCATAGTGGAATTATATTGTAGTGCTATTGAGTAGTGAGTAGGGTTAGTAATGATTACATCTGCTTTTGGAATGACCGAAGTTAAACCACTCTTAACTCGCTCGCGGCCTAAAGAACGCATTTTTTGCTTAACCTCGGGATTACCTTCGCTTTGCTTATATTCTTGTTTTATCTCTTCTTTGGTCATCCTTAAGGATTTATAATATTCATACCTCTGGTAGAAGTAATCTGCCGCTGCAAGCACAGCCATCATAATACAGACCATCATCAATATTTGATTTATTAGTTCCTGGGTTTTACTTAGTAATGTACTTAGCTCAATATGCTGATAGAATTCCAAAGTATCTATATTCGATACTATGTATAAATATAAACAGGTAAACATAACGGTTATTTTTAAAATTCCTTTTAAAAATTCTACTAAGGATCTGACAGAAAAAATACGCTTAAATCCCGCAAAAGGAGATATTCTTGAAAGTTCAGGAATCAAAGGCTCGGCAGAAACATTAATTTGCCCCTGCTGAGCAAATGACGCAAAAATAGCGGCAAGTGTTAAAGCGAATAGAGGAATAACCGAATATGCAAAAGTTTTTGCTAGAAGAGCTCTCATCAAAGTTTTAAAGCCTTTCTCACTAATATCTATATCGTGAGCATTCTCTATAAATGATTTTAGCATTAAGCCAGTACTATTATAAGTATAAGGGAGAACCCAGGCAGCCAGCATTGAAAGCACAAGAATCATAAAGAAACTTGTTACCTCGCGGGAGTTAACTATTTGCCCTTTCTCTAAAGCTTCATCTAACCGCCGCTGCGTGGGCTCTTCCGTTTTCGATTCAGGATCTTCGCCTTCTTCTGCCATTTAATATTACTATTTGAATATTTATGCTTATATAGTTTATTTGTCTTGAAGGACTTTTTTTTAAGCTAATTAGTATTAATTTACAGCTTGTTAGGCTTATAAAATTGGTACATAGTCTTTTTATTTTACTAAAGCTGCGATAAAACTATTTATATATTTTGAAAAATAGCTTATAATCTGATTAAACTTAGCAAATAACAACTTATATTAGTATTGAATTTGTCTCAAAAGATGAATATTGAACCAATACTGTTACAGAATTACGATAAATGGCTCTTTTATCAAGAAGAGATTAATCCTAACCAGGTTAAAAACATTCTATATAGCGTATTCGATAACATTGAACTATTTCCTGAGAACGTTACTGTTGAACTGTGTTTAGCCTTGGAATCTGATATAGAGATCCAACGACTAAATAAAGAGTTCAGACATAAGAACAAACCTACAAACGTACTTTCTTTTCCCTTACACGAATTAACCGCTGGACAGAACATTGAAAATCATATTGTAGGTGGCCATATATATCTAGGAGATATAGTATTCGCTTTTGAAACTATTGAACGAGAAGTAGAATTTCAACAGAAGACTTTTATGAATCATTTCACGCATCTTTTAGTGCACTCTACCTTGCACTTACTAGGTTACGACCACGAAGAGGGTACTGACGCTGAGATCATGGAAGCTCTAGAAGTGAAAATTTTAAGCAATTTAAACATACCATCACCATATATAATTTAAGGAATTATATGCCCATTCAAATTGAGAAAATAGTAGACGAACCCAGCCCGAGTAGGTTGAATATAAAAACTCTTGAGAAGAAATCCCATATTAAAAGGTTTAGATCCGCATTTAAAACATGGTTAAAAAGACTCATCAACTTTAGGTCACGCCATAGTCTCGAAGAAACAGTTAGCGAAATTATTGAAGAATATAACCCAAGCCGGACAAAAATGAGCGAAGAGGAGCAATATATACTCCATAATTTTCTAGAATTTGGTAGTAAGAAAGTTAGCCATATCATTATACCGCGCTCAGATATTTGCGCTGTGAAGAACACTGCAAAACTTGAAGAGATAGTTGAGTCGTTTAGTAATTTTGCCCATACACGTATTATTGTTTACGCTGAAGACCTTGATAATATAGTGGGCTTTATCCATATCAAGGATCTAATACCTATACTGGCCGGAAAAGAGAAGTTCAATATTCAAAAGTTAGTTAGGAAGACAATCTTAGTTGCCCCTTCCATGAAGCTAGTAGATTTACTCTCGCAAATGCAAAAACAGCGCACCCATATTGCAGTAGTACTTGATGAATATGGCGGAACTCATGGAATTGTAACCATGGAAGACATTATTGAAGTGATATTTGGCGAGATTGACGATGAACATGACGTTAAAACCCAAGCGCAAGATTATAAAAGGCTAAATGATAACACTCTGATCGCTAGCGCTCGTATGGAGATTGAAGATTTAGAAAAGTTGCTTAAAATTAAACTTAAAAACAAAGAAGATGATTTTGAGACTGTTGGCGGTCTTATACTTGCAAGGCATGGACATATGCCTAAAAAAGGCTCTATAGTACCAATCACCGATAATATCAATGCTGAGATTATTGATGCTAACCCAAGGTCATTAAAGCAAGTAAAAATCTCTGTAAATGAAGTTGAAGCCTAGAGATTTAAATGTATAATTTAAACAATTAGGCTTAAACTAGATTATAAAAGCTACTGTATCATGCTTTTCATATTTTGTCTTGATAAGTTGAATATTTTTTCGCCTCTTTGCGCTAACACATAACCACTCTCTTTACCAACACTCACCCCAAATATTAACTAAAGGTAAGAAAAATTTTATTTACTTTCTACGGTATTAATATATTATCAATAAGAAACAATTAATACAAAGGTATTTTATGAGAGAATTAGTTGCATACTTAAACAAAATAGGCGAATTTAAGCAGGCAGCAAAAATTGCACAGGGCAAAAGAAGCCTAAAGCTTACCTCAAAACAATTAAGAGAAATCAAAACTGAAGATTTAAACCATTTGCTCACAACCACTCCTTCTGTTAAGAAACTAAACTTAAGCAGTCAAAAGCTAGATAATGGTGATGCAGCCCTAGTCGCAAATTTATTAATGCTCAATAAGACTATAGCCATTGTTGATTTGAGCAATAATACTATTCAGGAAATTGGAGCTGGAAGGCTGGCTAAAGCCATTAGCACAAATGAGACAGTTAAAGAGTTCAATATAAGTGGAAATCAAATAAAGGATATAGGGTTCGAAGCTATTGGTAAAGCCCTTAAACTTAATAACACAATAGAAAAAATCTCTTTCCATCATAATGGAATCACCGATGGCTTCAGTAATTCTTTTGCAGAGACAATGCTTACTGAGATTTTGCAAAGCAATAAAACAATTTATAATACATGCAGCATACCTTCATATGCTTTAAACCATATGCTAACCAAAAATAAGCAGCTCAAGTTCGAGCCTATAATTAAAAAAATCGTCGAAGAGTTTAAAACTGGAGCAAAAACTCTGACCTTGGACGAGTTTTATAGCACAATGGATAATATTGATTTTGTTGGGAATATAATTAAGAACCGTCAGCCTGAATTGCTCACATATACAGATAATGCAGGCAACACTACAAAGATTGAGCTTAATTATGTCGAAAATTATCTCAAAAATTTTATGCTTGAAAATCTTCTGCAGCTTCGTAATATTGTATTCAAAGATGTTAAGCCACGGTACTCGCAAGATGAAATTGAGGAGATATTAACTCATAATTCTGAAAATCCAGAGCAGGAAATTGAAATTGGTGAGTTTGCTTTCTTCCCATTCCTGCCATTAGAGCTTCAACATAAAATATTAGGCGAGAGCGATCTAATAAGTTCTAGTTATAATTTTTATACATACTATTAATCATGTATTTTAAAAAATCCAACAAACTTATTATAAGTTTTATAGGTTTAGGCCGTTTGCGTAAGGTCCTACGCAGGCTTGCCTAACCCTGTCCTCCTAGATTTCCCTAATAAAGCCCCAGGATTTATTTCTTAACCCACGACATTTTCATTGGTTCCTTTACCCCTAGAAGTGACCTGCAGACTGTAGATTACCTTAAAGACTTAGGCTCAAGCCCGGATAGCCGGTACACAATACTGGACGCTTTGCTCATAGAGGAAGAAGGATTGCAAGCTGTCACAGCGCAAGGAGGATATTGCTGCAAACAACGATACTATTAATGTCTATACTGAGTAACAGATAGTTTCGGTAAATCGAAACCTGAATTGCCGTATCAAGGCTTCTGAGGAAAATGCAAGCGCAGAAAAGTCTTAAACCAAGGTTGCTGAAATTAACAACTTATTTTAGCAGCATAAAATGGTTAATATATTAACTTATATTACAAATTTTCAACCCAGGGTAGTAATTTTTGACCCCCCTATTTTTTTTAGGATAATTTTAGCACATATTTTAAGAGCTTGACTGTCTGCATATGGCTATAATCCCTATTTTATATTTACAGATACTTATTTTATGGCTATTTTACCTTATGAAACTTCACTTTTGTCTCATTTTTTACTGTATTAAAAACGTCATAATTTTATTCGCTGCTAATGACTCCGAGTTACAGTCTTTTTATCTTAACATAATTTACTGCTAACACTATCCATTTTTTAACATTATTGTTGATTTCTTTATATTACTGATAATCATAATAATTCTCTTCCTTGGAGTAAGCTCAATCTTATATTTGATACTTTTAATGCAGTAACCCTCATTTTTCTCTACAATAAATGTAGCCTACTTCAATGCGGTTTGTATCTAACTCGTTTTCCAACCCTACGCTCATTCCTTACATGCATTTTTAGCTTTTCACCAATTATAATGATTTCTGCTAAGCCACTCTTGGTGTTGCGCGAAGCTCTAATATAGCTTCAAATAAAATCCGCATCCTCTTGCCTAAAAGCAAGCACCTCTGGATTCGCAATAAATCTAATTAATAATACTAAAATAAATTGTATTTTAGATTAACTCTGATAAGATACCACGCGATTTAAACAATTTAATCTAGAGATATTTATGCGTCAAATGTGTAGAGAAAGCCATTTACAGAACTTCTATAGCTATCTTCTCGGGGGATATTTTACTTTCCAAGCAGCAAGGATCCTAGTAAATAAATGCCTGAGCAGTGGGCTAGACCCAAATTATCGGCATAACCCTGAAGGTAATAATGATGGAGCACCACATGTAAAGCCGTATAATTTAACAGCGGTATTTGCAGGGACAATTTCAGGTTTTTTATTTTTAACTTACAAATTAGATCAAGATATCGAAGCTACGATATGTATGGGCGATTCTATATTAGATAGTTTAGATGATTTCTTATAATAATACTTCTTATACTCTTTAAGCTAGTAGTATTATATATTATCTATAGATAAGTAGAATATGTAGGTTTTAAACTTCGAGAATTGGTACTAAATATATTTAAGACTTTATGTTACTTATTTTATTTACCTTGAGATATTCACTTCTCATTATGCGCCAATTCTCGATTAAAAAATGTGTAAAACAGCTTTAATGCTATTTTCTCTTACGGAGAAAAGCTGGAATATCATAAACATCCCCGCTTACGGTCTCAAGCTCCTTCTCTTTTTTAGTTTCAGTTTGCTCTTCTTCTTTAGACACCCCCCATACTGAACTTGCAAACCTGCTTAAGAAAGATTGCTTGCCTTTCTTAGCATCGCTTGTAACGGTGGTTTGAGTAGTTTGTTGTGTTGTATGTGTGGTAATTGTTTCAGTAATAACTTCTTCAAAAGTTTCCTCAGAGGCAGAAGTTGCTAAGTCATACTCATCAAATTTAGCTAATTGCTCTTCTGTTTCTTGTTGATTTAAAATAATATCCTCAAGCTCTTGGGCAACTTCATTTTCAATAGATGCTATATCTATTATTGCTTCTGGGACAGTCTCTTGAATTTTAGGTTTAGCCTCAGAATCAATACCTGTCGCTACAACCGATACTCTAATAATTCCTTCAAGGTCAGGATTAAATGTTGAACCGAAGATAATATTTGCATCAGTCTCACCTACTTCATCACGAATACGGTTAGCTGCTGCATCAACTTCAAATAAAGTCATGTCCATGCCACCGGTAATGTTTATAAGCACGCCTTTAGCACCTTTCATGGAGCTATTATCCAGTAACGGATTAGAGATTGCTGCTTCAGCAGCCCTGATTGACCTCTCTTCACCTGATGCTTCACCTGTTCCCATCATAGCTTTACCCATTTCACGCATTACAGCACTAATATCAGCAAAGTCAAGATTGATAAGGCCTGGCATAATCATCAAATCAGTAACTCCACGAACACCTGCATGCAGTACATCATCAGCCATTTTAAAAGCATCCGCAAATGTGGTGCGCTCATTCGCTATTCTAAATAAATTTTGGTTTGGGATGACGATTAATGTATCTAAATAGCTCTGTAGTTCCTTTAAACCCTGCTCAGCCGTCTTCATGCGATGCGCACCTTCAAAATGGAAAGGTTTTGTTACCACTCCTACAGTTAATATACCCATCTCTTTTGCAAGTTTTGCAACGACTGGCGCAGCCCCTGTTCCTGTGCCACCCCCCATACCTGCTGTAATAAATACCATATTACTGTCAGTTAAATACTCCTTGATTTCATCAAGCGACTCTTCTGCAGCTGCTCTCCCTACTTCAGGAGAGGCACCAGCGCCAAGTCCTTTAGTTGTTGCTGCGCCTAATTGAATTTTACTATCACAAATAGAGTGGTCTAGCGCTTGTGCATCTGTATTTGCTACAACAAAATTTGCACCTTGTAAATTTGCAGCAATCATATTATTTACAGCATTGCCACCAGCGCCGCCAACGCCAATTACAGTAATTGTTGGTTTTAATAATACTTTTTCAGGCATTTTTAAATTTATGCTCATTTTAATATCCATTAAGTCTTAGAGTAAATTGTTCATTGAATTTATTTTATAATATCCCCTGCTTACGCCTTAGTTTCAGCAACTTTTCAAGCAAGAAAAATATACAAACATAATAATATACTATTATCAGATTTTAAGTAGAATACAAAAGAAAATCAGCTTATTTTCCTATTTTTATGTAAAAAGCTCAGTATGGTTGCAGAACTGGCAACTTACTTCAATATGACCTTTCTCTAGCAGCATTAAATTGCGCTCTTCTTCAGGGATAGAACTTACTATAGTTTGCATACGTTCTCTTGAGCATCGACATTTATGTTCGATCCTTAAAGGATCAAAAGCCCAGACACCCTCTTCATGAAATAGTCGGTGCAACAGATTCTCCGGGGTGATTTCAAGCAAAGCCATCTCTTCATCGCTGATTGTCTCAACATACATCGCAAGCTTTGACCAATTATCCTCTTCTATCTTGCGATCTTTTGATTCAGGCAGTTTTTGGATAAGGAGACCATTAGCTATCCACTTCACCTTTTGATTAATCTTTTGCTCAGCGACTACTAATTTAACAGCGGTTTTTATTTGTTGCGACGACTCCATATACTCAGTAATTGCCGTTGAGAGCGATTCGCCTGTAATCTCCACAACCCCTTGGTATCTTTCAAAATTCTCGCCAAGATCTAAGGTTATAACTAGATATCCTTCTTCAATCAACTCCTTGAAGCTTGTTTTATCAGAAATGTTAGCTTCTAGATCGAAACTAGCATATCCTCTAATAGCTCCACCAAAATTATAATCAGCAATTAAAAGTTTAGCTATACCCTTTGTTGCTTTGAGTTCGGCAGTAACTATACCTTTACTTTTTAAATTCGATCCAAGAAGGGACACAAATACCAGCAATTCACTCAGCAAGCGAGATATCGCCTCCGGGTAATCATGTTTAGAAATAATCTCTGTAACACTTTCAGTTAGACTGAGCAGACGTCCATTTACTCCAACCATGTCTAGCATAAAAGGTAAAGCATAGTCACCTTTTAAGTCAAGCTTGTTTACTAAATTATCATTAGCGTGTTCATCAAATTGCATATAATCAATAACCTTTTATTCCCCTTTGAGCCTTTCAATATCAGCACCGCAAGCTTGCAGTTTTTTCTCTAAATCTTCATATCCTCTATCCAAGTGATAAACCCTATTTACAACAGTTTCCCCCTCAGCAACAAGCCCTGCAAGCACAAGCGCCACAGAAGCACGAAGATCTGTAGCCATGACAGGCGCTCCCTTCAAAGCCTTGACCCCACGCACAATAGCGTTATTACCGTGGGTTACAATATTAGCACCTAGCCTATTCAACTCAAGCACATGCATAAAACGGTTTTCAAATATATTTTCAGAGATTATTGAAGTGCCATCGGCAATGGTCATAAGAGCCATAAACTGCGCTTGCAAATCTGTAGCAAATCCTGGAAATGGTTCAGTTGAAATATCGACAGACTTTATGTTACCATCGGATTTGACGTATACCATATTTCGCTCATGCTGACAATTCACTCCAGCTTTTTGCAGCGCAAGCGATAAGCTCTCTACAGTCTCATAATTAATATTATGTAATTTAAGCTCGCCCCCAGTAATAGCTGCCGCGATCATATAAGTCCCTGCTTCAATCCTATCTGCCATAACTTCATGCTCAGTACCTTTGAGCGCTTTTACTCCAGTGACTTCAATAATACTTGAGCCAATACCTCTAATCTGAGCTCCCATTTTAGACAGGCAATTACAGAGATCAACAATCTCCGGCTCTCTTGCGCAGTTTGTAAAGTGCGATGTGCCTTCTGCTAAAGTTGCTGCCATAATAGCTGTAATTGTCGCGCCAACGGAAACTTTGCTAAAGCTAAAATTTGCCCCTGTCAACCTACCATTAACTGTCGCATTAATATAACCTTCTTCAAGTTCAATGCTAGCTCCCATAGATTTAAGCACATCTAAATGTAAATCTATTTGGCGCACTCCAATAGCGCACCCCCCTGGAAGAGAAACCTTACCTTGACCAAAGCGAGCAAGTAATGGCCCCAGCACCCAAATCGATGCTCGCATCTTTCTAACTATGTCATAAGGAGCTTCAAAATTTGTAATATGGCCAGCGTTTGCATGCACAGTTTTATTTAACTTTAAGGGGCTAATTTTAGACTGCCTATAATCTTCACCTGCTATCTTAATACCGACGCCCAAATGACTAAGCAAGTCTAGCATTGTAGCAATATCAGTTAAAACAGGTACATTTTTAAATACCAGCTCTTCTTCAGTAAGAAGAGAGGCGGTAAGCAGTGGAAGCGCCGCGTTCTTAGCCCCACTTACACTTATATCGCCAAGTAGCTTTTTACCACCTTTAATTAAAATTTTATCCATATCACTGCTATTTTAATTTAATGACCTGCATATTAGCAATCTGTGAACTATTTGTCATCTTAAAAAAAGTAAAGATCATCAAACCTTCACTTATAAAAGCTATTAATTTTAGACTAATAAAATTATACTTCACGAGAAGGTAAAGACTCTTGTATTTTAAATGGATTAAGGAAGTTAAAAAATTTCTTAAACTTTATTTTTATTGAATGTGGAATACGCTTATAATTACGCTGATAAGTAGCCCCTGTTACTTGCTCATAAGTTTTTATAAGATCAGGGATTACTTCGCCAAAATAAATCTTATAAAGCTCACCCATAAAATATTGCGTAGGGAGATGCCCCCACTTAATAACTTGTTGTGGAACACGAGCGAGCGCCTCTATACAAGCAACAGCCTCTTCCTCATCTTTGTCATCTCTGCGATAAACGTCAGCTTGGGGAGCGAGATTAAATAACATATCTTCAGTTAGAGCCTTTAACATTAAACCAAGATATTGATCTGTAGAGAATTTTCTAATGAATAAAAAACCTACTTTACTAGCGGCCTTAATGATTTTTATGCGATAATTATAGCTTAGGATTCGGTGATATAAATATCTTAGGCTTACTACCTTATTCTTACGAAAAAATTTTATTGCTTCTTCATGTTTAATTAGATTACTTATGCCATATGGCTCCAAAACTAGCATAAAATTTTTAGAGGATTTTATATCATTTTGCCTAGCTTGAAGTGCTTTAGGCTTAGCCCGCATGCCCATGATATCTGCAGAATGCCTATCTACATGCCTAAGGTTTGGACCTCTTATCATATCGGCATAATGTCCAAGTTCTTGCGCTGCTATTATTTGCAGCCTTGCTATAGCCGGCCATCCATCACCATAAATAGGATGCTCCTTACTAGTTTCACCAAATGGGTTACCTCCACAAGCAACAAAAATAGCGGCGCTTATGCCATCTGTGCTCTGCATACCACTATTTTGACCAGCTATCTGCCAAGTTTTTACATCCATAACATCGCCAATCATATTAGAATAAGCAATAAAAACTTCTACCCGCTCCAGTAAAAGCCAGCGGATCACAATAGGGTGAGCAGACTGCACAAATAATCGAGTAAGCTTCAGCTCAAGCTCCTCGGAAACAGGCTGTAGCTTTGAAAACTCTTTTTTAAGCTTATCTATTTCAATCGTAATTTTTTTATTAAAGCTATCATTGCTAAGGCTTGAGCCATATAACGAACTAAAGTAATTTATAGTCTTATCTTTAAGACTCTCATTATGCAACTCTTTGTAGCTAAAAGCCTTGTTAAGATTTTTTTGTGGGTAGCTAAACCTTACAAAGTTACGTTTATCATCGGTATCTATCCGCACTAAACCGGAATTGACCAGCTGAATTGCTAATTGTTCATACTCTTCTTCAATACCATATGGCTCATATAGAGGGATTTTATCGATAATATGATATAAGCTTGTCATTTGTCTAATTCCTTGGCAGCAATGACGCAGTTAAAAAACGAATTAAGGAATAATTCAATACTCTCTAACTTTGTAGCTATCAAAGTAATGTCTTCAAAAGCTTACTTCTTTTAGCTATGAGTAAATTTTAACACCGAAAAGTAAAGAGAATCTTAAAGTTATATATTTATTATATTCAAGCAACAATAATTTAACTGTAAGTGGAGATTTATACCATTCTCTTAAATTAAAAGCCTTTGGGAAAACAGGATGTTCAATTAAAACAAGCCCTGGGCTCAAGGCTTTAATTAACATGCTAGCGCGCGGCATATGGTAGTTAGCTGTAACAAGCCTAATTGATTTTAGATTATGTTTTTGCGCCCATTCACTAACTTCTTTAGCATTCTCATAGGTGGATTTTGCCTTTGTACCCAAAATAATATTTTGGTTAGGATCAAGCTGTTTTAAAGAGTCTCTTAAGTGAATTGGCGACCCAACGCCTGAAATAAAAAGTTTTTTTGACCTTTGCTCAATAAGTAATTTTATAGCTTCATCTACTCTATTAACTCCACCTGTAAGAGCTATAACTGCATCTGTTTCGATATCAAATTCAGTATTTGGTGCAAATGGTATTTGAGAGATAAACCAGTCAAGACCGGCAAGCCATATTATTATTAAGGAAATAAGTATTTTAACAAGTTTTAGCATCCAAAAATTTCCAAGAAATATTTTTTATATATATCATCAAATTGCTGAATTGAAATATTTATCCCAAGTTCTTTTAAAGAAGTCATGATATTGTTGCTTAAACCGCAAGCCACTATTCCGCTAAATTTGCTTAAATCGGTAGAAATATTAACTGCAATCCCATGATAGGTGACCCATTTTTTTACTCTTATACCGATAGATGCTATCTTTCTACTGCCAAGCGGTGAGGTTACCCAAATCCCAACATTCTCTTTACAGGCATAGCTCTCAACACTAAGCTCCTGCAAAGTTTTTATCACTGTCTCTTGTAACTGCGATATATATAATTTTATGTCTTTTTGCCTTTTATCTAAATTTAAATTTAACATTGGATAAATAACTCGCTGACCTGGTCCATGATATGTAAATTTACCGCCGCGCCCAGTTTTATAAACAGGTATAGAGCCTGAGAAAAGCAAGTCTCGATCACTTGCACTCGTACCTCCTGTGTACGTATCCTCATGTTCAACTAAAAAAACAGTCTCTTTCTCGCTTCCAGCAATAATTTTATTTACGGTTTGCTCCATTTCTTCTATAACTTTTGAATAAGAGCTAAGACCTGGTTGGTGTACCCAGTTAAACATATTATATAATAATTTTAGTTACTCTAAATTTATCAACAGCGTTCAGCGAAACAAAATATTATTTATAAAGAGAAAATGATTTTAAATAAACAAAAAGATAAAAAAATTGGAATTTTTGGCTTGGGTAAGACCGGCCTTTCAGCTTATGATGCTTTAAAGATACAGGCAAGTGTCATTTGCTATGATGATTCAGCTGAATCTAGAAATGCCTTTCTAAAAGAAAGGCCTGAAAGTAGCTTAGTCCCTATCGATGATCCAAGATGGTTACAACTGGATAAAATTATCCTTAGCCCTAATATCCCCTTGCAATTTCCTAAAAAGCATCCTTTAGTTTATTTAGCTGAGCAGTATAACATCGAAATCACCTCAGATATGGAGTTACTGCATGAAGAGTTTCCAGAAGCGCCGTTTGTAGCTATTACCGGAACTAATGGTAAATCGACGACTACTGCTTTAATTGGTCATATTCTTAATTACTGCAATAAACCTTATCAAGTTGGCGGTAATATTGGCCAAGCCTGCCTAACCTTAGAACCTCCAAGCCTAGATAATGGTTATGTGCTTGAAACTTCATCATATCAATTAGATTTGTTGAAGGATTTCCATTTAAAAGTAGCAGTATTTTTGAATATAACCCCTGATCATATTGACCGCCATGGCTCTCTTGAGAATTATATTAACGCTAAAAAGAAAATTTTTAATTACTTAAAAGAAGATAGTATAGCAGTAATTGCTATTGACAATAAGGTAAGCTACCATGTGTACCAAGAATTATTAAGCCAGAAACCAACCTACCAGATTATTCCGGTTAGCACCCATCAAAGCCTCAAAAATGGAATCTATGTTGAAGTACACAATGGTGCAAAATTCATTCAAATCAATTTACCTTCTGAAAAGCTAAGTATCGAGTTTAAACAAAATAAATGTCTACAAGGCAACCATAATCTTGAAAATATTCTTGCGAGCTTTGCAGTTGCCAAATCACTGGGCTGCAGAGAACATGCAATATTAGAAGCTGTAGATAAATTTCAAGGTCTCCCACATAGGATGCAATTTATTGCCGAAACAGAAAATATAAGGTTTTATAATGATAGCAAAGCGACTAACGCTGACTCGGCCGAAAAATCCTTAGGCAGCCTCGAGAATATATATTGGCTTGCAGGTGGCTTACCCAAAGAAGGGGGGATTGAGAGCCTTATTTACTTAAAGGACAGGATAAAAAAAGCCTATCTTTTCGGTCAAGCTGCTGAAGCATTTGCCAAGACACTTGAAGGCAAAGTTGAGTATAAAATATTTAAAAACCTAGAGGAAGCTTTTACAGAAGCATCAAACGATGCAGAGCAAAGCAACATTGAAGGTTATAATAATATTTTACTTGCTCCAGCCTGTGCTTCCTGGGACCAATTCAAAAATTTTGAAGAAAGAGGAAATAAATTTATTGAATTAGTTAAAAAATATACTAACCTTAAAAAAAAGATATAAAATTTCAACTATGAGTTCCTTAGAATATACTAAAAAATATAACTTCTTCACTAGATGGTGGCGCAGCGTTGACCAAGCAACTATTATTGCTCTTACTATACTTTTTTCGATAAGCTTGATGCTAGTTACAACCGCAAGCCCAGCCGTTGCACTGAGAATAGGCCTTGATGCAGGATATTTTACTACAAGGCAAGCAGCATATCTTTTACTTGCCAGTGTAATAATTCTACTAATATCAACTTTTAATAAAAATTGGATAAAACGTGCAGCAATCATAGGCTTCTCTGTTAATTTAGTATTATTGGTTTTAGTAAAGTTTTATGGATATGAAGTAAAAGGAGCTAAGAGATGGATAAATTTATTTGGTTTTTCCATGCAGCCGTCAGAGTTTATTAAACCTTTTTTCTCGGTAATTACAGCTTGGATATTATCGCTCAAGGCAAAAGAACATGATTTTCCTGGCTTTAGCATCTCTCTATTCTTCTATTTCATTATTGCAGCACTTGTAATTATTCAACCAGACCTCGGAATGCTGGTGACAATCTCTGCGGTTTGGGGAATACAATTATTCGTTGCAGGGATGCCTTTTCTATGGATTTTAATTTCATTTATTACTTTTATATCTGGCATTGCTGGAGCATATTTGTTGCTTCCTCACGTCTCAAAAAGAATAAATAGCTTCCTAGATCCAGAAAATAACGAAAATTATCAAGTTACAAAATCTTTACTGGCTTTTGAAAATGGCGGTTTTTATGGTCGGGGCCCTGGAGAGGGTACAGTAAAACAAGTGCTACCTGATTCTCATACTGATTTTATCTTTGCGGTAGCAGGGGAAGAGTTTGGTGCAGTTGCGTGCTTGATTATTGGCGGCGTATTCGCTTTCATAGTCATTAGAGGCTTAATTCGGGTAATGAATGAAAGCGATAGATTTGTATCCTTTGCTGTTGTCGGTATACTTGCGCAATTTGGTATTCAGTCAATAATAAATATGGGTGTTACTTTAAATTTACTACCAACTAAGGGAATGACTCTACCTTTTGTAAGTTACGGAGGCTCTTCAACACTTGCAGTAGCGATAGCTATGGGAATGTTGATTGGCTTTACTAAAAGAACAGCTGATTTAAAGAAATTTAAATTAAATAAATTAGAAATAATATATTAACGAAATGAGAAAGAAGAGAGATAGGATTTTTGTCGTAGGCGGAGGCACAGGCGGTCATATGTTTCCTGCAATTGCTCTTGGACAAGAGCTGGCTACAAGAAATTATAAAGTTTATCTAATAACTGATCCTAGATGTGCTAAATATTTAAATAATGATATTGGGCTGAAGGTAAAAATCATAAAATCTCAAGCTGCAAAAACCGGAGTACTCTCGCGTATACAAGCAGGCTTCTCAATGATGATTGGCTTGATCGAATCCTTACTTTTCTTAATAAAAACTAGGCCTAAAATTGTTATAGGCTTTGGCGGGTATACAATGTTCCCTATGCTGTTTGCCGCGCAGTTACTAGGCATACCGATAATGTTGCATGAACAAAATTCTTTCTTAGGTAAAGCCAACTTATTCTTTGCTGCCAAGGCTAAATTGATAGCCTTAACATTTCAGGAAACTACTAATATACCTGATCATTGTCTAAATAAATTAGTTGTTACCGGCAATCCTGTTAGAAAAGAGATTAAAAGCTTAGTTGTAAGCAGAGATTTCAAACGCATTGAGAAGTTTAATATATTAATCATAGGTGGAAGCCAAGGAGCTAAATTCTTTTCAACTTTAATCCCAAACGCTATAAGATTTTTGATTAAGTTAGCTCCACACTTACAATTGCATATTATCCAACAAGCACATAAAGCTGATTGGATCAGATTAAAAAGAGCATATAAAAGATTAGGCGTAGAATTTGAGCTAGCAGAATTCTTTTACGACATGCCGAAACGCTATCAAGAAAGCCATTTAGCAATTTGCCGCGCCGGCGCTTCTACCATATCTGAATTTATCAATGTAGAGCTACCAGCTATTTATTTGCCCTTGCCGTCGGCAGCAAATAATCATCAAGTTTTAAATGCGCAGTTTATAGAACGTAACAAAGCAGGTTGGTATTTTGAGCAAAGCACAGTAACACCACAAATCCTAGCAGACAAAATATTCGAGCTTGCAACTAAGCCTCAATTTTTAGTAAATGCCGCCTCAAACCTAAAAAAGTTACAAAAAGATACTGAAATTATCCTGGCAGACACAGTAGAGAAGATAATTAAGCCAGAAAAAACGAGTTTCTAAGGTAAAATCTTGAGCTTATTAAGTTTTTATGAGAAAATTAACCTTATTATAAGCAAGATTAATTTTCTTATTGGACATTTATGCGCTCCTTAATTTTTTTAACTATCCCTATCCTTATCACTGCATGCGCAGTAGATCCTGAAGGCTATCTAAAAAGGTCTGCAAATAATAAGCTAATTGATGCGCAAGGGTATGAAGCACATAAAAGGCGCCCTTTATATAATAAAAAATATATTAATCAAGCGAAAAGAAACATTCTGGAAAATAATGTTGCGTCTTTTGACGAAGAGTATGATGATGACCTCAGTGAGCTTGAGGATAATTATAGACGTAACAGAGAAATGTATCTGCAAATGCTTGACCAGGATCTAGCAAGAAGGGAGCAAGCAAATCGAAAAAATAATAGTTTTTTTTCCAAGATATTACCAAGTAAAGGACCAAATCAGCCTAGTAGTGACCGCGCTGTTCTAGCAAAAAATGTTATTAAAGGTGAACTTTCCCCTGAGTTAGATAAGACTAAAGCTGATCTTTTAAAAGAAATAGCTGAAATAAAATTGCTACTTGCTGAAGCTAAAGCTGCTATTAAAACTATTAATAGTCAGAAGCAGGCAAGCGAAGTAAATAATATCGCTATGGATCATGAGAAAGAGAAGGCATCTTCGGAAAAAAAACCAAAAGATGGAAAAATAGTAGAAATTGCGCCTAACCAAGTTGAGCGTCTGCAAACAAAAAATACGAATCAAGCTATTAAGGAAAATAAAGTTAGTTTACAAGAAAAAGGAGATAATAAGCTAAACACCAAGGACAAAAAGGTTAATAAATCGATAAAGCTTGCCTCGAACAAAAAGGGAGCTATCGATGCTCGAGAAAAAGTAGCATTAACAAAGAAGAAACTTGCAATTAAACAAAATGAAAAGCCAAAGGCTAAAGAGGTAAATACAAAACAGAATCTTGCAGCCACAGAGATTAATATAGAAAATAAGCTAACACCGAGAGTGGACAAAGTTCCTAATATGGATCTAAAATCTGAGGCAGGAGTTAATAGCAAGGAAGTGCTAACCACCTATAAAGCTGGAGTTGAAGGGTTCACAGAAGATGAGCTTATTATAGTTAGAGGACAAGAGTATAAATCAGAATTAAAAGAGCAGCCAAGCAAGCTTGATGCAGCTTCCTCAAAAGCATCTGAAGAAAAAGAAAAAAATAACAAACAAGAAAAGCCTATAGGATCAGCTTTGAAGGATAACAAGGATCTAAAACTTTCTGCTAAACAAAAAAACGACAAAACAGCTCAGCCAACTAAAATAGCGGACGGCAAAACAAAAGGTAAAAAAGAACAGAAAATAGCAGTTAAAGGGAAGGATAAACCAACGAATAAAAAAGAATTATCGCCTCAAGCTAAAGCTAAACTTAAGAAGGAAGTAAAAGCTAAGCTGGCTAAAGCGGAAAAATCGATTGCAAAAGCTAAAAAACTGCAAACGAAAGCTGAAATTGCTCGCGCAAAAAAACAAAAACAACTAGAAGAAAAACTTGCTAAAGCCAAAGCGGAGAAGCTTGCAAAAGAACGAGCTGAAAAACTTGCTAAGGATCAACAAGCTTTAGAAAACTTACCTTGGCTTGATGAGGACATAGTTACTATCACCCCTACTAACGAAATAATTATCTCGAAAAAGCCTAAGGCACAGTGATAAACGCCTTAGGTTATTTCATATTCCTTCCCTAAATACTTTTCATTAGACTTCTATCAAAAACTCGCTTACTTAAGAGAATTTGCAGAAGACTCGGAACGAAGAACCCAAGTAGACTTATAGGTACATGAGTATTTATGTACCGACCCCTCATACAATCTCGCTGCAGAAGTAGAGTTCTCATAAAAAAGTCTATTACCACTTAACTACTGGCGGCATCGACATTAAAATAGCTTCGACATTACCGCCAGTCATTAGACCAAACTTTGTACCACGGTCATAAAGCAAGTTAAACTCTACATACCTACCGCGCTTGCGCAGTTGATGATCTCGCTGCTCTTCGGTCCAAGGAAGATACATTTTACCTCTAACCAACTCACAATAAGTGTGCAGGAAAGTTTTCCCAACATCCTGGGTAAAAGCAAAATCATTATCAAAATCATTTGTATTCAAATAGTCATAAAATATACCACCAACACCCCTAGCCTCATTGCGATGCGCAAGGAAAAAGTATTTATCACAGTGATCTTTGAACTTTGTATAATAGTTTGGATTATATCTATCGCACATCTCCTTAAATGCATTGTGGAAGGCTTCTGTTTCAGTATCATCTATATACATAGGAGTAAGATCCGCTCCTCCCCCAAACCAACTTTTAGCAGTTTCAATATATCTTGTATTAAAATGAGCTGCTGGCACCAATGGTGAGGCCATATGAGCTACAATCGAAAGACCTGTTGCAAAAAAATTTGGGCTATCTTCCGTTCCAGGGATTTGCCCTCTAAATTCTGGGCTGAATTCACCATGAACTGTAGAGATATTTACTCCAACCTTCTCAAAAACTTGGCCTCGCATAAGGGACATTTCGCCCCCACCGCCACCTTCTCTCTGCCAGATTTTACGCTCAAAGCATGCAGCTTCCGTATCATTTTGCGCTGCATATTCTTGCTCAATTGCTTCAAAAGCATGGCAGAACTGATCTCTTAGATTTTGAAACCAATTTGATGTTACTATTGATTTAACTTGTGTTTCTATTTCACTCATTATCTTTATTCCTTGTCGAAAATAATTCAAAAAATTTACGGTAGAAATCAATACCTTGATTCATGAAAGTTGTATAATTTGAAAAAGGCTGGTCTTTATACTGATTACCAAGATTTTCCCATGCCTCAATGTTCCGCGAAAATTCTTTTACAGCCTGCTCTAAATATAGGCTAAATAAGTTTTGTAAATTATTATCGTACATTTTTATAATATGCTTTAGGAAGCTCTCAGGTAGAATATTATACCCCTTAGCCTCTTGCTCAAAAATAATTTGGGTTAGCACATTTTTTGTTAAGTCTTCTTTAGTCTTTACATCTTCAACCCTAAAATCTTTGCCTTCTTTAATCATAGTAAAAAGATTTTCCAAGGTCACGTATTGACTAGTCGAAGTGTCGTAGAGCCTTCTATTTGGATATTTCTTGATTATTATTTGTAGAGTCATGTAATTACATTTTTTAAAATATTAGCTCTAAACCACGGTCTTATAATCACTAGATCGAACCTTACATCATATTCTCTGAACCCAGGATTACAAGTTAGAAAATATGAGGCAGCTTTCTTTATCCTCTTGATCTGATTACAAGTTAATACTTCCTTTTCTTCTGATCTTCGTGCTTTAACTTCAATAAAGATCAACTTTCGTCCTTTTGTGAATATTAAATCTATCTCACCAAAATATTTCCTGTAACGCCTATGTAAAGGGTTATATAATCTGAGTAGATATATTAAGTAAACATATAGCTCGGCAATTATACCAAATTTATAAGTCGAAAGCATATTATATGACAACTATTGTTGTTACTATATAAATTATTTATAAAGGCTGCAAAAAGGATTGTCAAATTAGAATAGGGCTAGAGTGGGCTTTCCTTCTAACCCAAGCTTTAAGCATTCCGGCTTCCCCTACTTTATTACCCTCCTTATTAAATTTAACTATATTATGTTATTTTATCGGGATACTCCTTTATCCGGAGCTTGTTTTACGACTTTTGGGGTAGTGCTTGGAGCGATTTTAGGCTTTTTATTGACTAGCGATGTGTTTTGCAATGCTTCTATAGGATTGATTTTCTTAAATTCTTTATCTAATTGTCTCTTACTTTTTAATGACTCGGTATTATCTGTTTGCTTAAGAGTCATCTCTTTATCTACCTCTGCCTTAGAAGATATGGTAAGACTACTATTGCCTTGAAAAGGCCTTTTTTCATATTCTTGCACCTGTTCTTTAATAGGATTTTTCTCCTTTATATTCGCACCTAAAGAGCTTTCTTGTAAGGCAGCCTTCGGCATTTTCGGTCCTGCCGAAGGTTTTAAACTATCCTTCATTCCAGAAATATTTCCTGTTTGTGTTGCCATAAGAGCTTTTATTATATCTTCTGGATTCCTTTGATTTAACCTAGCTAACTTAGGATTTAAATTAGTTTTAGCCGTTTTTGCTATAGGTTTAAGTTTCTTTTTCGGTTCTTTGGTCCGATTTTTCTCCTCGTTATCTTCTCCGATTTTAACCTCTAAATCTTTATTTTTCGTGATTTGCTGTTCTCTTAGAGGCATTTTTTTTAGCTCAAATACCCCAAGGGATTCAGCTGGGTTTTCTTTTTGAGGTTTTTCTAGGTTTTTATCTTTTTTAGACTCTAAAAATTTATCAAGCTCATTCGAGGTTTTCCTTTCGACCTTACTTACAGTAGGCGAAGACTGCAGGAAATTACTTCGTGTTTTTTTTACCTCTTCTACTGCCTCTTGTGGCTCAGTAGCTCTATTACTCCTAGATGCTTTTTGATGTGGCTCGATTAAAGCCTCAGGTTTTTTGCTGGTTTCCAGAGTATCTTCTCTCGAGCTTATATCTTTTGCAAGTTTAGGACCTCTTGCAAGGAAGTTCTTAGGCTTGATCGAATTGGTCATATAAAAAGAAGGTTTGTATTATTAATCAAATATTAAATCTACTTAAAGCTCAAATCAAATAAAGAGTGCAAATAATTTTTTAATTGCTTTGATAATGTGTCTTACATGATGGTAAAATCATTCTAATTACAATAGCAATTAGCTCATATGATAAAATTACCCAATTAATACTTGCATTTACTAGCATTGATTAATATCATCCAATTTATTTATTTATTACAGGGTGTATTTCAACATCTAAAAGAAGTGAGCTATGAGAGTTAAGGGATTCTTTTCGACATTAGTGGTTGCTACTGTACAATATTACGATTATTATTTATATGGCTTAATGGCCGCAACATTATCTAAGAATTTTTTTAGTGATACTTCACAAAATGGGGGTAGCTCACAATTAACCAAAGCTTACATGATCCTTGCTCTTGGCATGCTAGCAAGACCAATTGGAGCGATTATATTAGGTAGACTTGGAGACTTATATGGCCGTGCAGCAACCCTTAAAATTAGTCTAACTGGTAATTCTTTCTTCTCTTTATTAATCGCTCTCACACCAGGATATGAGAAAATTGGCAGTCTTGCGGCTTTCATACTTTTAATCTGTAAAATGAGTATTAATGTATTTTCTGCTGCTGGTACCGACGGGGTAAGGCTCTACATTTACGAAAATATAGGTAGGGAAAAACAATGTTTAGGCAATGGGTTAGTCATTATGGCAACGCAGATTGGTTCTTTCCTCGCTTCAATTGCTGTATGGTTAAGTGCCATGGAATATTTACCAGCATATTCTTGGCGTTTTGCCTTTATTATAGGTAGCTTGTTCGGATTTATGGTCGCTTTTTTTGTCGGCAAAAAGGATGCAACAAAAGTCACTAAAGAAACCGCTAATCTTGAAAACCTAGATCTTTCTATAATTAAAATCGTCAGAAATAACTTTTCATTATTTCTCTTATGTGCAATCTTGTCAGGTTGTATAGGCGCTTCATACCAATTCAATGTCATATTTTTTGGCACATATTGCTTTAGCATACTTAAGATAGTAAGCGCATCAGAGATGCAAAAGTTTACCACTATCGCAATTATACTTTATATGGTTTTTGCAGTAATAGCTGGCGCAATTGCCGATTATTACGGTAGAAAGAAAGTAGCTATGATAGCTTTCCCAATTTTTATCCTAGCTGCAATATTCAATACTATATCTATTGCTAATGAGCAAATACAGCCCGCTTATTACTTTTTAAATACAATTACACTTCCCTTCATTATTACTCCGGCTTTAGCCTTCTTAAAGCAAAGCATTCCAGTAAATATTAGATATAGAATATTTAGCTTAGCTCATTCAGTTGGCTCAATAGCGCTCTCTTCTACAACGCCATTAATATCAACTCTACTTTTCGAGAAAACTCACCTTACTTGGCTGCCAATGAGTTACTTTATATTGATAATAACCACTATTACTATATTAATCTCTACTCTTTGCTGCAAGTTCAAGGCTAATGAATATTAGGAAGGCTAATCATTAATATAGGATAAAGGTTAGCTTAAGTTTATACTAATTTCAATTTAAATAACCCTCTAGGCGCAAGGAGCATAATCCTATTAATTTTAAAGTCCGCAGCTAGCGCCAACTAAGCAAATCTATATTAAATCATTATGAAGAACTAAGTGTAGAATGTGTGGTATAAGGCGCTACATAATCAAGCCTTAACACCGCTTAAAGACGCTTTCATGCGGGTTAGAGGGCAATTCCGCAAAAGCTTCAACCATAAGTTGTATTTTTTGACCCCCCCCCCTATTTTTTAAAAACATTTTGAGCAAATATTTTAAAAGCTTAGAAGACTACAACTACAGATGGCGCAACTCTGTTGTTCGTATTTTAGAGATATTTTTATGCTCTTTTACCTTAAAATTACCTTCATTTATTATAACTTCATAAAGGTAGAATATTTGCTCCTCTTACAACTATTTTGATATAATTTCTTTATCTTAGCATAATTTAGAGCTTACACTTTCTATTTTTTTACCATTATGGTGACTTTAATTTGAACTTGCCTCATGGTTATTTCACTTATAACCAGTCACTAATAGCCTCTGAACCCTTGCGCTTAGTGGCTATTCTAACTGAAATTAGTATTAATTTGGCTTACTGCTTTAAATATGTTATGCTAACTATCTTTTGGCCATTGTTTGGAAAGAACGTTCAGTATGACCGGTATATAGCTGACGAGGCCTTGCAATCTTATGATCCTCATCATCCATCATTTCTTTCCACTGGGCCATCCAGCCTACAGTTCTTGCTACCGCAAAAAGGACAGTATACATTTGCGAAGGAATACCCATTGCTTCATATATAATGCCTGAGTAGAAATCCACATTAGGATAAAGCTTCCTTTCCACGAAATATTCATCACTTAAAGCTATTCTCTCAAGCTCCATAGCAATTTGTAGTAATGGATTATTAGTTTGACCAAGCTCAGAAAATACTTCTTTACAAGTCTCCCTTAAGACTGAAGCACGTGGATCGTAGTTTTTATACACCCTATGACCAAATCCCATAAGTCTAAATGGATCTGTCTTATCTTTTGCTCTTTTAATAAATTCAGGTATACGGTCAGGAGACTTTATTGCTTTTAGCATATTTAGCACTGCTTCATTAGCTCCACCATGCGCAGGTCCCCAAAGAGATGCTATACCTGCACTAATACAAGCAAATGGATTTGCACCTGAAGAACCAGCTGTTCTGACCGTTGAAGTTGAAGCATTCTGCTCATGGTCAGCGTGTAGAATAAAAATTTTATTCAAAGCTTTGCTAAAAACTGGGCTTATTTTATATTCTTCACAAGGCGTTGCAAACATCATATGCATGAAGTTTTCAGCAAAATTTAAGCTATTTTTTGGATATATAAAAGGCTGTCCTATAGTGTATTTGTAAGCCATAGCAGCAAGAGTTGGGATCTTAGCAATCATTCTAATAGCAGCATTCTCCCTTTCTTCAGGGTCGGTAATATCTAAATAATCATGGTAGAATGAAGATAATGACCCCACAGCCCCTACCATTATTGCCATAGGATGAGCTGATCTTTTAAAACCCCTATATAAATAATGGAGTTGCTCATGTACCATTGAATGATAAATTACTTTATTATTGAAATCCTCTTGCTGCTTTTTATTAGGCAATTCTCCATTGAGCATCAAATACGCTACTTCTAGAAAGTCACAATTATCAGCTAAATCTTTTATATTATATCCTCTATGGCGAAGAATGCCATTTTCCCCGTCAATATATGTTATTTTTGATTCGCAAGAGGCGGTTGACATAAAACCTGGGTCGTAGGTAAAATATCCAGTCTCACTAAAAAGCTTTGTCACATCTATTACATTTGGTCCTATAGAAGCTTCATGTATAGGAAGCTTATAAACCTTATCACTAATTTTCAGTTCTGCAAAATTTTGTTTTTCGGATGTCATATTAGCCTCCTTAAGCTAGGGCATATTGCATTTTTCTTAATGAATAGTATAAAGGAATTTTTTGCTGCAGCGCAACCAAATTCTACTATATTATATATAAAAATATAACGAAATATTATTTAAGTAACATTAATTAGTTATTTGTTAATATCGCTTTAAAATTTTTCCAAATCAGAAAGACACATCGCGCCGATAAGACATTCTAGTTCTTTAGCATTATTATTGCGTTTGAGATTAATCCTTAATATAAGCAAATAGCTTATCTAGAAATATTTTTTAAGCGCCATCCGGAATGTCGACAATAATTTATACGCTTTAATATGCATTATATAAAATATTTCGTTCTTATTTGGAATTTAACGGTTTATAGTATATACGCTTATATAAAAAGCCTTCCAGAGTCTGAAGAAGCTATAAAAAGTTTTGATATCAAATCTCTGCGGCTCCATATAAAATATAAACTAAATATTAATAAGCAAGATTCTGAAAGGAGTACACTTCTTCACATCGCAATTGCAAACGACAATTTTTTAGCTATAAAATTACTTTTTGAGCATGGAGCAGATCCAAATATTTATTCTAGATATTATGAAACACCTTTAAAGCAGGCGATAATCAAAAAGAACTATGCATTGGTAAAATTATTACTAGAGAATGGAGCCAATCCTAATCAAAAAATTATTAATGCTTATCCTATAGATATAGCTATTGAGAAAGCCGATATGAACATAATTGAGCTTTTACTTAAATATGGAGCATTTCCAAATATAGAGCAAACTATACCTACTCTACATAAAGCTTATGACAAGCACTCTAACAACACTAGAAAGATTTTAAATATATTTTTCAAACATGGGATCGACCTTAACAAATTAGATCAAAATGGTAACTCACTTTTAAACCTGGTTATTAATGAAGAAGACCTTAATCTCGCTAATTTCCTGTTAAAGCATGGTGCAAACCCTAATATAGAAGAATTATTCATAACTCCACTAAACCATGCCATAAAGAATAAAGATATGAGACTTATCCATTTACTACTCAAGTATAACGCTGACCCTCAATTAACTGACAAGGATAATGGATATACAGCCCTGCACTGTGCCGTACTTGAGAGGAGCTTAAAGATAATAAAACTGTTACTGAAGCATAGTAAGAACCCACAAGAATTGATTAACACCCCAAGCAGAAAGGGTGATTGGCCTCTCCACCTAGCAGTTGAGTCGGGGGATTTGCATAATGTTAAAGTTTTAATCAAGAATGGAGCATTAGTAGATTGCGTTGACAACGATGGCCTCTCGCCTTTATTCATAGCCTCAGCAAAGGGCAATTTAAAAATAATGGATTTTTTAACTAAACAAGGGGCTGATATCTATAGAACTATTCCTGGACGCGATAACATACTCCATAATACTATAAGTTGCTTTAGAAGAGGTTTAAATGGCCCGCAAAAACTTGCAACGGTAAAACTGCTTATCGAAAAAGGCTTTGATTTAAATGAAAACAATCGCTATGACGAACCACTACTGTATATCTTAATAAGAAATCAGGATTATAAGATTGCAAGTCTACTACTTGAAAATGGAGCAGATATAAAATTATTAAACTCCTATAGACCTTGTAATTCTAAAAAACAACAAGCATTCTTTAAAGTTGCTGAATCTTTATTGAGAGAAAGGGACCTTGAAATCACTAAAGAGAATAAGGATTTCATACTTCCAGCTTTAATCGGTCAGTTAATCAAAGCTAATAACAAAGACATAGAATCAGTAAAATATATATGTACTGCCATAAATCAAATTAAGCTACTCTTCCCAGATAAAAACATATTAGAGTTAATCTATTTTGCTAATAAAGGGAGCATAATAGATGTCATTGAAATAATAAAGATGATTGATGCTGGGAAACATTTCTCTTTATCTGACTTTTATGAGATCATGAAATACCATCTAAGCAATATTAAGACGATTAAATGCCCTGATTTAACTGATTACATAAACAAATTAAAAGCAGCTATTAAAGATTTAGAACTATACTTCTATTACCCGGATAACAATGAACCTGAGCAGATTTCTAGTTTATACCAAATGTTGAATAGGGAATATTTTAAAAAAAGTAATTTAATAAACCTTGCGGCTAAAGCTATTTTAAATGCAGTAATAGCTGGAGAGACTACCATAGAAGAGCTAATCCCTTTAACCAAACTTACCCATCAAGAAAATTCTTTTCTAAGGATATTAAAACAAAATAATTTTATACTAAGCCAAGAACAAGCAATCGTAAAAAATAATTATATTGAGCTAGAAGCTAAATCTCCAGCCTTTAAGGTCGCTTTTGAAAACCAACAAGAATTAGTAGCATTAAATAATATATCAATTAGTGGGCAAATAGAACAATTTAGCTAAAAAATACTATCAAGAATTCACTATTAAAAAAGGTTAATAGACTCTTTCGAAGCTTGCTTTTGGTAGAGGATTTGAAGAAAACTTGAAACAAAGAACCGTATTAGACTCATAGCTACATGAAGATTCGAGCACCGAATCAACATGTAAATTAACAGCAGAAGTACAGCCTCAAAAGAATTCAATCATATAGGTGGTTATTAAATCATAGCGGACATAATCGTTTGATCCTAGCAACAGCTTTTTCTTTTATGCGAATTTCTTATAACCTAAATATTGTGTTTTGATGAGACTTCTTTATAGCAGTTAAGTAAATAGTTTCTACAATAAGGTTACAAGAAGGAGATATGATGTCACTTACTGATTACTTGTATAGTTTATATACTCAGCTTATATATAAATATTACTCTTATTGTGATAATGATGGGTTGAGCGCTTTGCAGATTGCTATTGCTAATAAGGACAAAGAAGCTGTTAAAATACTTATTGAGTCAGGCGAAGACACAAATTATAAAGATAAACTTGGTAGATATCCTCTTTATTTCGCAACGGGCGATTGGCCTAAGAGAGATATTTTAGAACTACTTTTAAAGCATGGCGCTAATCCTAACTATTCGAGCATAAACGATGACTTACCGCTAAATAGCGCAGTAAAAACACAATCTATCGATTATGTAAAGCTTATGCTTAAGTATGGAGCAAATCCCAATAAGGAAGGGAAATATGGAGCAACCCCTCTGCATATTGCCGCCAAACTAGATAACACAGAGATTATAAAGTTGCTAGTTAATACTGAAACGGATTTAAATAAATCCTCAATATTGTTAGGTTGGACTCCTTTGCATGAGGCAGCCGAGTATGGTTCTATAAAAGCTATTCATATACTTAAGAAGCATAGCTATGCGACTTTTAATTATACTCCTCTTCAAGTAGCAGCCATTTGGGGGTCTCTAAAAGCCATAGAGCAGCTTATCTCTTTAGGGGCGGATGCAAATAAAGCTGAAACTGGAAGCTTTAAACCTATTCAACTAGCTGCGATACAAGGGCACTACGAAGCTGTGAGAGTTCTGCACAAACTTGGCGCTACCCCCTTGCTGAAGATTAATGAGAATTACTCAGTATTGGATATAGTTTTAAAATCACCCGCACCTTTAACTAAAGAAGCTAAGTTAAAGTTATTGAATCTTATGGAAGGTAGTTGCGCAAGCCTTTCAAACTCTGAAGAAAATATAATTGAACTTAATATTCTAATAAGTGAAAAGTTTCCTATTATACAAAAATCAATAGAAAATAAGCTTGATCAACATATTAAATATAAGTATGGCATTAATGAACTAGATAAGGAAATTTTTGCGCAGGAATTCGATAATACCCCAGATGAAGTGCAGGCAAATCAGGAAGCAAATGAGATTACTTTCGAAACAAAGATAGATATCGAGGAAACATTAAATCCAGATACTCATAAGTGTCATGAGCTTGAATGTCTAGGCAGTATTGAATTATAAGACGCCTCTGTATCATATCCTCTTAAGCCTTCTTAAAAGTCAATAGTTCAATCTTTAATGTAACTCATTTACATCTGAGGCAACTTATAATATGTAATTACCCGTTATCGATTTAAGTTTTGCTTTAAGCTTGAAGCGAAAATGCTAAGATAAACTTAATAAACTAGTTTGCTTTTGAGTATTTTCGTGCTAAATTATTGTATTTAGATCTAAGTAATAATTAGAGTAAGTAGGCTCTAAAATATTTTGTTCCCAACCATTAAATGAAGAATTATTTCTATGGCAAATACGAAAGATACAGACAATAAAACAAGCCTTAATTGTTCTTTTTGTGGAAAGAGCCAACGAGAAGTTACGAAACTTATTGCAGGCCCAACTGTATTCATTTGTGACGAATGCGTTGAGCTTTGCGTTGATATTATTAAAGAAGAATCAAAGAATCTAGTTAAAAAAGTTTCTTCAACCCCAACTCCAAAAGAGATACATAAAATATTAGACGAATATGTAGTAGGACAAGATAAAGCTAAGAAGATTTTATCTGTTGGTGTTTATAATCATTACAAAAGATTAGAAAATCTCGATGAAGGTAACAACGATGTAGAGCTTAGTAAGTCAAATATTCTTATAATTGGCCCAACAGGCTCTGGGAAAACCTTGTTAGCGCAGACACTCGCTCGTATATTAGACGTGCCATTTACTATGGCTGACGCTACTTGCTTAACAGAAGCTGGCTATGTTGGCGAAGACGTAGAGAATATCCTGCTCCGCTTACTGCAAGCAGCAGATTATAATGTTGAAAAAGCCCAAAGAGGTATTGTCTACATTGATGAGGTAGATAAAATTTCTAGAAAATCTGAAAACCCTTCTATTACACGCGACGTTTCAGGTGAAGGGGTGCAGCAAGCATTACTTAAAATAATGGAAGGCACCGTAGCTTCTGTTCCACCCCAAGGGGGCAGGAAACATCCTCAGCAAGATTTCCTGCAAATAGATACTACTAATATCTTATTCCTTTGCGGTGGTGCATTTGTTGGACTTGAGAAAATTATCCAACAAAGAACTTCTAAAAACTCTATTGGCTTTGGTGCTAATGTTAAAAATAGTAAAGACCTTAAAACAGGTGAAGCACTCCAAGACCTAGATATAGAAGACCTTGTAAAGTTTGGTATGATACCTGAATTCATTGGGAGGCTACCAGTTATTGCAACCCTAGAAGATCTCGATAAAAAAGCACTTATTGATATATTAACTACGCCTAAAAATGCTCTTGTTAAACAATATCAAAAATTATTCCAAATGGATGAGGTTGACTTAGTATTTGAACCAACTGCCCTTGAAATGATCGCTGATAAAGCGATAGAAAGAAAAACAGGAGCAAGAGGGCTGCGTGCGATTATTGAACAGATCCTGTTAGATAGTATGTTCGATATTGATCAATATAAGGGCTCTCAAGTAATAGTAACACCAGAGGTGATCAGCCAAAAGGCTAAGCCTATCATAAAATTAAAAAGTTACCCTTCAAAAGGGGTCAAGAAGAAAGCATAAGATAACTTTAAGGCAAGGGTAAATATGGCTGTTGCTGCGACTAATAACGCTCCTAACGACATTACAAGAGAAAAGTTAAAACGAGAATTTATTGAACGTAATGGGTATGGGAGCTTTGACGTTGTCAACCTTCCTGCCGATGCATCATTTAGAACCTATGCTCGACTAATTAAGGGAGAAGAATCCTTCATTTTAATGGATTCTCCTCCTGAACATTATAACCTTGAGCCATTTGTTAAAATTGGCACTCACTTACTTAATGCAGGATTTTCAGCTCCTAAACTCTTTGAGCAGGATCATGAAAATGGCTTTATGATTCTTGAAGACTTAGGTACAGTTAGCGTTAACAACCTCTTGAGTAGCGATGGCTCTAAAGAGACTGAGGAACTAATCTACAAAAAGATAATAAGGTTATTAATTCAGATTCAGGAAACGCCTGCCCCGAAAGGCTTAAGCCTTTACACTAAAGAACTGCTGATTAAGGAAGCAGAAATTTTTCTAGATTGGTTTTTACCTATTCTGCACGGTGAAGCCACTGCTTATGATCTCAAAGAAGAATATAGTTATTTGTGGAATAAAATCTTTAACTCGATTGATTTAAAGGAAGAATGTCTAACCCTACGAGACTTTCACGTTGATAATTTAATGTACATGGAAGAGCGCAATAATCTTAATCAAATTGGCTTACTAGATTTTCAAGATGCACTTATTGGCTCGCCTGCTTATGATCTAGTATCTCTTGTTGAAGATGCAAGACGGGACATTGACGCCACGCTTGCAAGCGAGCTAATCAACTATTATCTCTCGCTGATTCCAGCTTATAATCGTAAAGATTTTTTAGCCCAATATTCTATTTTAGGTGCTCAAAGAAATATACGTATCCTTGGAGTCTTTGCTAGAAAAGCCACTAGAGATAAAAATTCACGTTATTTAAGCTTTGTCCCAAGAGTAAGGAAACATCTAGATAAGGACCTAACACATCCTTTACTCGCGCCACTAAAAGACTGGCTGAACAAAGTTGCGCCTCAACAAAAATTCTTATAAATATTATGCACAATCCTGATACAATTATGATTTTTGCAGCAGGAAAAGGAACTAGAATGTATCCTTTAACTGTTGATACACCCAAACCATTAGTCCATATACTGGGTAAACCTATTTTATACTGGGTACTTGATTTAGTTTTAACTTATCCCTTCAAAAAAATTATTATTAACACCCATTATTTAGGTGAACAAATCATTGAGGCGGTTGATAGTTACAAGCAAGGAAGGTTAAATATCCCAGAAATTATTATTTCACACGAGGATGAATTATTAGAGACAGGAGGAGGCTTAAAAAACATTCTAAAATACTGTGATTCAGAGCTAATCTTTACCATTAATAGTGATTCAATTCTCATCAGCCAAGAGAACCCGTTTCAAAAGATGCTTAGCGCGTGGAACGGCGATTTAATGGATATTATAATGCTAGTGCACCCGACAGATGAAGCAATTGGCTATAGTGGGCGCGGCGACTTTTTCCAAAATAAAAATGGTAGCCTCTATGGTATCGAGTCAGAGCTACGCAAACCTTTCATGAATGCTGGCGTGCATCTAATCAAAAAAGCCATTGTCGAACAGCAACCGGAAAAAACCTTCTCTTTAAGGAAGTTTTACCTTGATGAATACTACAAAAAAAGAATTTCCTCAGTTACAAATCATGGTCATTGGCTACATGCTACCCGCCCTGAAGATATAAAAGAAATTGAAGATTACTTAAGACGAAATCTCATCTCAGCTTAGACCTCTTGTAAATTGATAATTGGAGGGCAAAGCTTAATTCAAAGCAAAGCTATGCATCGAAGAACCTTTGCAGGAAGCGTATTTTATGTGTATTTGACGATCAAAACTAAGCCATAACAATTCTTCAAATAAAACAAGTATATAAGATAACTAGCATTTCATTAGAGACCACTTCAGCTCTACTCATGATTTACGAACCTTAATGGTAACTAAATTTAATATAATAAAATTCGCAATCTTGTTAACAACTATGTTGACAAGAAAATTTAGGTTTAGTAAGCTAATTTAGCTTATATGCGTTTAGATTAATCTTTAATATAGTAAGTCAGGAGTAATAAAATGAAAAAAAGATTATTTTTAGCTAGTGTTCTAGCTTCAACCTTTATGATAAGTAATGCAAATGCTACGCCTCCAACTTCTGAATATTTTGAAATAACTAAAGATTCAGCTGATAACATTGAATATAATACAGCTCCATACCCAAACGCTTTTAAAAAAGTAAGGGAAGATTTTGAAAAAAACTATTTATTACAAAACACAAGAATGGCAGTTTTTAACAAAAAAGTCATTGAAATGGTTAGAGAGGAAATTTTTATAGAATCTCCTAAAGAGGAAGATGAGGAGTTATTTTCTCCTCATGATAAACAATCAAATATAAATCAAACAAGATTAACTAAAAAGTATTACATTATTAAAAGTAACGGCGAACTGAAGGAGCTTGATGTATCTCAAGGGAAAGTTCGCTTTAACCCACAAGCATTTGTATCAGAAAAGATTTTCGATCAAACCGATTTGATTACATCAAATATCACTGACAGGCAAAACCTAACTATGATTAACAATACGACAGGTGCATCTGCTGGTGATGGGTTCAATAATTTTGGGGTATGGTTTAAAGCTATCACTTCGCATGCGAAACAAAAACAAGCAAAAAAATATGCAGGATATAAACTTAATCAGAACGGCTTTACAATAGGGGCTGATACAGAGGTTAGCGATCAAGCAACTCTAGGTATCGCTTATAGCCTGGTAAACTCCAAACAAAAATATAAAGACGACGATAGTAAATTAAGGATGAAATCTAATGTAGGGACTATCTACGGAGGACTTGCTTTATCGGATACATTATTTACTAATCTACAGGTTAACGCTGGTAGAACAAAGTTTAAAGCTAAAGATGAGAAAATAAAGGCTAGGCTATTAAGCTCGAGAGTAGAGCTTGGCAATAACTTTGATTTAGGGTCATCACTCTACCTAACTCCATCTGTTGCTTTAAAATATGATCAAGTGAATACTAAAGCATATACCGAAGAGACGGATTATAAAAAAAGAACTTTTGCTGCACAAAAGATACATAGGACCTCAGGCGAGTTTGGAGTGATGCTTAAGCAAGTGAACTTTAATGATGACAGTAAAATCATTCCAGAGATCCATGCTAAAGTGTTTCATGCTTTCTCTGGCAAAGTTAAGAATGGCTCTTATGTGGAAGAGATAAATGGTTTAGACATCCCTAGAGTAGGTACCACGACTTCAACAAAAGCGCCAAAGACGAAATATCAAGTTGGCGGCTCTCTTAATTTTGTTCAAACAAAAGCTGTGGAGCTAGGTGTAGGGTATGATTACTCATTCAGATCTAAGTATAAAGCGCACACAGGCTCAATTAAGGCTCGTGTAAACTTCTAACCAAAGTTTTAAACAATTTCTACTTAAAGCAAGGCATGAGGTTCTTTGAACTTTGTGCCTTGCTTTTTTTATTAATTTATGTTAAAAGTATCAATCTTCAGTAGGCTTCTATCAAAAACTTGTTTATTCTAGAGAATTTGCCGAAGACTTGGAACAAAGAACCCAAGTAGACTGATAGGCACATGAGGATTTATGTACCGAACCTATATACAAACTCGCAGCAGGAATAGGGTTTAGAGAAGAAGTCTAATATAATTCCTTTGTGATTAACTACCCAAGATTTAAGTGAATCTTGCAGGTACAAATAGAGGAAGAGATAAAAAAATCCAACATAACGCAATATTTTTATGACTATTACTATTGGCAACGTGACTTTGAATGACCCTGTAATACTTGCACCAATGTCAGGGGTGACCGATCTTCCGTTTAGGAAGCTAGTAAAGAAATTCGGCGCAGGCCTGGTTGTCTCTGAAATGATAGCCTGCCGTGCTATGGTGCTAGAGACAAGACAGTCAATGCAGAAATGCGCCATTATACATGACGATGCAACCGGCGCTTCAGTACAACTTGCTGGTTGTGACCCTAAAGTTATGGCCGAAGCTGCGAAGCTAAATGAGGATTTAGGAGCCAAGATCATCGATATTAATTTCGGTTGCCCGGTTAAAAAGGTTGTTGGTGGCAATGCGGGTTCTGCATTAATGCGCGATGAGAAGCTTGCAGCAGAAATATTAGATGCAACGGTAAAGGCAGTTAAAATACCGGTTACGCTTAAAATGCGTACTGGTTGGGATGATAATTCAAGAAACGCACCAAGACTTGCAAAAATTGCTGAAGATTTAGGGATCAAAATGATTACTGTCCATGGCAGGACCAGGTGCCAGCTTTATAATGGACAAGCTGATTGGAAGTTTATCTCTAAAGTAAAAGAGAGCGTTAAAGTCCCGGTGATTGCTAATGGCGATATTGTAACTTTTGAAGATGCAACAAGAGCGCTTGCTGAATCGAATGCTGATGGCGTTATGATCGGGCGCGGGGCTTATGGAAGACCATGGTTTATATCGCAAGTAGCTCATTATTTAAAAACAGGCGAAAAGCTTCCTGATCCTGATCTAAAAAGCCAAGTATCAATTATACTTGATCATTTTGATGCAATGCTTCAGCATTATGGCGATGAAAGTGGTAATAGAATTGCGCGAAAACACCTTGGATGGTATAGTTCAGGCCTGCCTAGCTCATGCGAATTTAGGAACCAAATCAACAGGGAAACGGATCCTAAAATAATTAAACAAATGGTTGTTGACTTTTATAGCAAATTTATTTAGTACTAATAACACAGGCTGATTTAAAAGATCAATATATAATTTTCTTTGAATATTACTAATGCACTAAGCTTTATGACGTCTATAAGTCAAGGAGCTTAGTGATAATTGAAAAAAGGAATTATTTGAGCTAGATGTATATTTTTTACTTTATCAATATTTAAAGGCTCTCCAAAGAAGCTTGTGACATTTATAATTTTATTCAGCATTAACAAATAATCCATTTCTCACGATGCAAAAGAAAAATATTTCACTTGGCCAGTCTATTAAAGATCACTTACAAAAGTTTTTTGAGATGCATGGTAGCACCGAACCCTCATCTGGCTTATATGAAGATATCATAAATGAAGTGGAAAAAGCCTTAATTATCGAAACCCTACACTACGTTGGCAACATTCAGTCCAAGGCAGCTAAAATACTTGGTATCAACCGTAATACTTTAAGAAAGAAAATCCAGGAGCATAATATTATATGCTAAGCTACTCGCCTTTAAACTTTTTAGCCTCTCAAAGCCAACTGTAAATGCGTACTCTAAAAATATAAGCCGTATGAACCCCGCAGTGAAGTCCCCTATCGCTAAATCCTTAAGTTAAAGAAGTATTAATAGAGTAGTTAACTTACTGCTAGTTATTAACATATATTACAATTCTTCAACCTCAGGTAGTAATTTTTACCCCCCCACATTTTTTTACAAAAAACATTTCATAACAAGCATTTAAATTTTTTCTCTTGAAGATACGAATCAAAATTTTCTATTAACATTACCATTAAGTTTTCTAGCTATATTTTAGCCTTCCTATCCTAGTTTCTATCTAATTTATTACAGATTCGTCTTCTCACTAAGTAATTTATAATATTTTCTCTAGTAGCTTTTATAGCCGCACTAATGATGATAAATCATCTTATAATAAGCAAAGATTCAACAAAGCAGCGTCTAGCAAAGTTTGCATGCAACATTTATCTTGTAAACAAATATGCCATTAATATACAAACTTGGATTTTATGTTGCATCATAAATAAAATTATTTATAACTAGCTCATTAAAATTTTCATCTAGTGAGTTAATAAATGCGTCAAACTAATTCAGTAAAAGATCGTTTAAAAGCAAAAGTACATAAAAAGGAATATAGTAATATAATTTCAGCTAATTCCTCTACACAAGATGTAGTTTTATTCGATAAAGTTCACTTTAGAGAAATTGATAATGTTGAAAGAATAGTCTTTGAGGTAAATTATTTTGCTAAAGAGAAAAATTATGGCTCCTTTTTTAGTAAGGAAGAAATATTTTTTAAAATCAAAAAACCAAAAAATTTTGCTCACAAACCTCCATCTGAAAAAGAATTTGTAGAATATATAAATGCAAAGGTTAGAGGGAATCATGCTGACCCACTATTACAGGAGGTAGTTGATAGTTTGCTAAAAAGCTTTAACTTTAGCAGTAATAAATACTCAAACTTATTGTTCAGTGACATTTTTAAAAGTTATGAAACTTTCTTTGATAAAAAGAACCTAATTGAGTTCAAAAAAATCTATAACGGTATAAATGATTTGCTAACTCTTACCCTCACTAATAAAGAATATCCCTATTACAAAGTGTTTTCATCCTTTATAGATTTAGGTAGTATTTTTTTAAGGCAATTTATTGAAAGTATGGGAATAAAACAAGAAGGTCATCGATCAAGAAATAGTCAGACATGGAGGGATAAAAAATTCTCAAAGGCAGAGTTTGAGAAGGGTTTCGACCTGCTTTCCCACGGATATAAATATTATTACTATGCTGTTGAGAGACTTGTAAACAATAAGGGTACTCTCTTGAGTACAAAGGAGGCCAATAGTAAGGGACTGTTTGAGGTAAAAGATGATATATTAGGTATAATCTATGGCTTAAGCGAGTGGGCGCTTCAGGATATTATTACTTTTGCACGAAACGTTATAGATAGAAAAGATTTGCTTGATATTAATCTTAAGAAGAAGTACTCAAACTTGCTTCTCCAGTGTTTAGAAAGCAAGGTACTAATGGAAATGTTTATTATACAGGAGGGAATTGAAGGAGGCGATAAAGAATTAGTTATTCAAGCTTTAATAAAGAGCCTTATAAAAATTAACGAATTTAAAGAAGTAGTGCCGTCTGCCTTGATGGAGGATGAGAAAAATATAAATATTACAAGCGATATTTATAAGAAACAGGTTGAAATAACTACCGTGGCCGCAGAAAGAAAAGCTGAAGAGCTCAAAAATGAAGAATATAAAGAGTTAAAGAAGCGTAAGAAAAATAAGAAGGAAAAGCAAGATCATAAACAATTTGAGCAGATAGAGGAAAATACTAAAAATTACGACAGTGAAGAAGAAACCAAGATTATTATAAGGCCTAAAAAAGAATTATCTGCTGGGAAGAAATTTTTACAACAAGGCAGGGAACAACTTAAGTCTAAAGCCTTTGAAGAAGCGATTGCTTACTTTGAAAAAGCTAAGGATTATTTTTTGAATAAGCAGGATTTTGAAAATGGATTAGAAGCATTAACAGGTATAGCAGATAGTAGTTATTGTCATGCTGAAGAGCAGTTAAAAGATTCTACTATCAAAAAATATACCCATAAAGCCCCAGAATTACTTAAAAATGCTCAAAAATACTTTTTAAATGCCTCTGAGGCTTATAGAAAAATTACAAAGCTAACTCTAGTCAATAACTTAAAGGAAACTTATTCTTCACACGTAGAAGCATGTAAAGAAGGACTTGAGATAATAGAAAGATTAATAGAATCTAATACTAGATATTTAAAGGAATATGAGGAAAGATATAGAGAGATATGTAAAAATAAAAAAATTACGTTAGCCCTGAAAACTCTTATACAACAAGAAATACATATAGAAATCAGCAAATTATCTCTTACTGATCCTGTAAAGTATAATAATAATGTTTTGCTCAATAACACTTTATCTTACTATATGCGTAACACACCTCAAAAATATTGGGACATTAGTTATTTATTAGAAAATTTCAATAATTTTACATTAGAGGGGTTTGATTTTTCTTACCAAGCTATTCTGGCTAAAGGAAAACAGCTTTGGAAAAACAACCCTAAATATAAGGGAATGGATAAAGAAGCATATCTTAAAGCATTAAGAACACATAGAATCTTCGTAGATAAAGAAATGTTAAAGCAATATGAAGAGCTTCAGAAGGAAAATCAAATAGCCAAGATAAAAGTTGATCTAATCAAGTACGAAATAGAAAAACTAAAGGGAAGCGTCTCATTAGCTCAGCCCAGCTATATGATTACAGATTACCTAAAGCATACGCCTTATAGTTCTTGGAGTAACAAAGAGAAGCATGTGGAGACAAAAATCTCAATGGATAGTGTTTATGGAGAAGGTAAAGATTTGGCTTCTTTCAATTACGTAATACTTGAAGAGATAAAAGCAGCAGGAGATGTCCATCATTAGACTTCTTTGTGAGAACTCTACTTCTGCTGCGAGTTTGTATACAGGTTAGGTACATATATACTCATGTACCTATAGTCTAATTCGGTTCTGCGTTCCGAGTCTTCTTCAAATTCTCTTAAGTAACCGAGTTTCATAAGAAGTCTATTAAAAATTTTTAAAATCAATGGTCTTATACTGTATAGAGAATTTAGTTGAGTTGTGGTACTAGAAATAACGAGCGCAGCGTATGAGTAATACGTAAGCGAGGAATGACGACGTACCACACTTTAAATAAATTTACTATGGTATATGCGGCTTTTGCGACGCTAAGTTTGGTTTAAACTTAGCAGAAAAAGATATTTTACATATCGCTTGAGATTATGTTATTCCTAACGTAATATCTAAGCATAGTAAGCAGCATGAGCGATGTAAAGATCAAATAAAACGCTGGCGAGTAAAGTAGGTGAGTTTTTTCTACAAGCCACCTTGCAATCATCGGTGAAGTACCGCCAAACACTGCAACGCCGAGATTATAGCTAAAACCAACTCCTGTATATCTCTGCTCAGGAGTAAATAAGGATATAACAAATATATAGGCAGTCCCTGAAATTAAGCCAGCAAGGGTGCCAAGTGCAGCAAGCGCCATTATTTGAAGGGCTTGATTCGGCGATGACATTATATATAACACAGGTAGAGCCAAACAAAATATCAAGATGCCTGAGGTAAAAATTACCCTGACTTTACCAAATCTATCAGATAATGCCCCCGAAATTGGCATAGCAATCATCATGACAATTGACGTGAAGCTCAAATATAGTAAAGATGCGGTGTTATCTAAGTGCATTACTGCATTATAAAAGTTGTTTATATAAGTTTTTACTATGTAAACGATACTACTTGCTGCTCCACCCACAACAAATGTTAAAAGCAATAAAGGATAAGCAGTCTGCAGAACGCTTCTAAAAGGAGCGCGTAATACTTTTTTGGAGCTAGCCATTTTTTCAAATATTGGAGTCTCATTTACCCATAGCCTTAAATAGAACCCTATAAGTCCAAGGAATCCACCAAGCAGGAAAGCGAAGCGCCAAGCATCTTCATAATATTTGCTTAAATAATTTTCTACAAGCAGCCCTATAAAAGAAGCCATTAAAGTACCGGCAATATTAGAACCGTGGACAAAACCAGTGATCAAGCCAGGCCTAAAATTATGCAAATGTTCAAGGACAAATATTGCCGCGCCTGCGCCTTCCCCGCTGATACATAACCCTTGAAAAAGTCGCATTATAATGAGCAATATTGGAGCTAAATACCCAATATCATTGAATGAGGGGATGAGGCCTATGGCGAATGTCGGGATTGTCATACCGAGCATTGAACAAATAAGCGCTATTCGGCGACCAAAATGATCCCCGATATAGCCAAAGATGATGCCGCCAATAGGTCTTGTTATAAAGCCAATGGCGAAAACAGCAAGGCTAAGTAGATTTTGTAAATATTCTGAGGTTTCTGGAAAAAAAGTCTTCCCAATTATAATTGAGAAAATAGAATAAACAGTAAAATCATAATATTCTAAAATATTTCCTGAAATCGCCGAAAATAAGACTTTATTTCGCTGTTGCATTGATCAATACATTGTTTTTTTTATTGAAACCTATCGTAACCAAACCCTTAGCATATATCAATAGCCTATTTTAAACAAAATGTAAAAAGCTATGTTTAAGTGGTCAATATTATAAAGATTATAAATATATTGCCCATTTGCGCCTTATTTCAAAGCGCGTGAAGGAAAATATTCATTGATAAGCATTTCTGCAATCTGTACAGCATTAAGCGCCGCACCCTTTCTAACATTATCAGAAACAAGCCACATATTTAAGGTATTTTTTTGAGAGTGGTCCTCTCTAATCCTTGAAACATACACCTCATCATCGCCGACAACCTCAACTGGTGTGATGAAATTTAATTCCTGCTCAGGTAGTAGCACCCTAAGGCCCTCAGCCTCACTTAGTAGCTCGTAAGCTTCGTTAGCACTGAGGGACTTCTCAAACTCAACATTAACTGATAATGAGTGACCAACGAATACTGGCACCCTCACGCAAGTTGCAGTAACTCTTACATGGTCACCCATAATTTTTTTCATTTCACCCGCAATTTTATGCTCTTCATCTGTATAATTATCTTCGCCAAAGCTTCCAATCTGCGGTATTAGGTTAAAAGCAATCTGACGACCAAAGGCTTTAGGGATAATATCATTATATAGAAACATATTCTTAGTTTGGCCATAAAGCTCATCCATAGCTTCTTTACCAGCCCCTGAGACCGATTGGTAAGTCGATACTACTATCCTCTTGATTTTAGCAGCATTATCGAGAGGTTTAAGCGCAACCGCAAGGGGTATAACGCAGCAATTAGGGTTAGCTATTATATTAGTTTTTTTATAGTCTTTTAAGGCATTAGGATTCACTTCAGGGACAATTAATGGCACATCCTTATGCATTCTAAAGTAGGAAGTATTGTCAATTATGACGGCTCCAGCCTCCGCAGCCTTCGGGGCAAATACTTCAGATACTCCGCTACCTGCAGATGATAATACTATGTCTACTTTTGTAAAATCAAAATGATCAAGAGCGCTTATTTTCAAAGTTTTTTCACCAAAACTAACTTCTTTGCCAATTGAGTCCCTAGAGGCAAGGGCATAAATGTTGTCTATAGGAAACTCTCTCTCCGCTAGTACATTTAAAATTTCTCTGCCAACATTCCCTGTGGCACCTACTACTGCAATATTAAACTTCTTCATTTTAAATTAAACCTTCTAATTTCTTGCCGCCAATTATATGAACGTGAAAGTGGAACACAGATTGCCCAGCATCACTACCAATATTAGTGATAAGTCGATAATTACTCTCAGTCGCTAACTTTTCAGCTATCTCGCTAACTTTAGAGAAAAAATATTTCACCTCCTCTCCAGAGGCCTTTCCTGCAAACTCATTAAAATTTTGGTATTCTCCTTTTGGTATAACTAAGACATGGATAGGTGCTGCTGGAGCTATATCGTAGAAAGCTAGCACTTTATCATCTTCATATACTTTCTTTGATGGAATATCGCCACGAATGATCTTGGAAAAAACATTGTTTTTATCGTACATTACAGCCTTTAAATTTTAGTTATAAGGAATGAAATATTATTTTAAATAAAATATTATATGAGTAGTCTTTTAGCAAGCTGATTGTTTAAATATTAATCATTATAACAAACTTAACCTTGACTTAATTAGTCTAACTGAAATGAATACTACAAAGCTTAAAAAAACTATAATTGGAGCAGTTGGTAAATCTTGGTTAAAGGATAAATAAAGACCACTATAATAAGTAGCAAGCGATATTATAAAACTATTTATTAACATTTTAATTGGACTTCGACTAAATATACTTGCAACAGCCGCAGGTATAATAAGCAAAGATGAAACCAAAAGCGATCCTAATATTTTTATGGTGATGGCTATCACCGTTGCAAGCATAAGTAGATAGGATAATTCTATCCAATTAGTCTTTATATTATAAGACCTCGCAATATCGGGACTTATACATATTACCATAATAGATCGATAAAAAACAATGAACCAAACAAGGGTAATCACTGCAAGGCTCGCAAGTATCATTATATCGCGCTGACTGACAAGTAAAAGATCCCCCAAAAAGAAATCGGTGATATTGACAGCATCTTTGAAATTACTAGATAATATTATTGAGAGAGCTAAAAAACCTTGCGCAACAATCAAGGTAATAAGGTTTTTATTGTAATAATTGCTAAATCCTTTGACTAATAAGGCGAAGCAGACAGAGGAGATATATACTGCGTATAATAAATCAATTTCGAAAATATAATGTATTAATACACCAAGCAAGCATGAGTGGGCAAGCCCATCACTAAAATAGCTATATCTTTTCCAAAGTATGACATTTCCAAGCACACTAAAAAGAACACTGATGATTGCTCCAATTACTATAGTGTTTTGTAAAATATTATTCATAGTTCAATTATGGTGATGGTCATGATTATGAGAATATATAGATAGTATATCTTCCTTTCTACCGAATATCTTTATATATTCAGGGTTATTTACTATCTGATTTGGCAGGCCATTACAACATATATGCTTATTTAAACAGATCACTTGCTCAGACCTACTCATAACTGTAAATAAATCATGCGATATCATGAATATAGCATGATTATGTTCATTTTTGACACGCTCTATAATTTTGTAGAAATTAGCTTGGCTTGTAACATCTAGCCCTTGTGTTGCTTCATCCATCACGATTAAATCTGGCTTATTAAGTAAAGCTGCAGCAAGCATTATTTTTTGGAACTGCCCTCCAGAAAGCGCATGCACAGAGGTTGAAAGCGGCAGTTCTAGCGATACTTCATCCAATGCTTCTTCGATTAGTTCGCGACAAGCTTGACTCTGGCCTAATAATTCAAGGAATGACTTGATATCAAGCGGTAAATTCCTATCAAGAGCAAGTTTTTGTGGAATATAACTGATTTTTAAGCCTAGTTTTCGATATACTGATCCATTGACCGGTTTATCAATACCAATGATTATCCGTGCAAGAGTAGTTTTACCAGCGCCATTTGGGCCGATAACGGTTGTAATTGTGTTTGGTAAAATCTCTAAACTTATATTATGTAGCACCAATTTATTCTCATAAGCCTGGCTGACATTGGTAAGTTTAATTAAAGCATTACTCATGAAGGGTAAGATTTGAGTTTAATTATTTATTATAATAAAGTTTAGAGAGGCAAAAAGATATAGGTGCAGTAATTGAAAACCTACTACACCTATATAAATATTATATTATAACGAGCATTATCCGTTAATCATCTTCCATTGGCCATCTGGTTTTCGGCATGCTTTACCATAAGCCTTTTGTGGTTCGCCACCAATAACTACTGTTTGAGTGAACTCACGGCAGTAACGTCCATCCTCTCCCCTATAAGTATTTGCTGGAGTAATTGACCCATAATGACCTGAATCTGGATTACGCCATTCTACAGCTTGACCTGATCTAGAAAACTCTAAGGCTTTTTGAGAACTTTGCGCTATTGCAAGCCTATCTCTCTCATCCAAAGCTGCGCCAATTTTATTACCAGCAAAAGCTCCTGCAAGCATTCCAGCACCGATAGCAAGAATCTTGCCATCACCTTTACCGAAAGCTGAACCAACAAGCGCTCCTGTAACCGCCCCCATGGCTGTACCCCCTTGTGTTTTATTAGCACACGATGAGAGAAGACTTATTGACAGCACTAAAGTTATTATTTTAAATAATTTCATAATTATCCTATTATTTTCTTTTTTCATAGCTTAATATTATAACAGAAAAATCGCTAAAACAGAAATACTATTTTAAGTTTATGTAATATGAAAACAGAATTTAATAATAACTTATTACGCATAGCTTCATATTTATCCGTATTAAATGCGCTTATTGTCGTGGTTATGAAGCTTTATGGCTGGATTATTACTGATTCAGTCTCGATTCTTGCCTCTCTTATAGATGCTTGTCTTGATATAAGCTCTTCAGTGGTAAACTTCATTGCAATTAGACTTGCTATCCAGCCACCGGATGATAATCATCGTTTTGGGCATGGTAAGATTGAAGATTTAGCTGTTTTCGCGCAATCTATGTTCTTTGGCGCTTCTAGCATATTTTTAATCTTTACTTCTTTGAAAAAATTCTCGCAAGTACCAAGCCTTGAGAATTACGATGTAGGTATTAATATCATGATTGCTTCTACTATACTTACATCAGCTCTTGTAATTTTTCAAACCTTCGTTATTGCACGTACGAAATCAAATATTATCGAAGCCGATAAGCTTCATTACATTACTGATGTATTTACTAATCTTGCAGTGATAGCTTCTATATACTTATCATCGAATTACGGTTTTATATATGCAGACCCTATATTTGCTATCTTTATAGCTGCTTACATCTTACATGGCGCTTATAAAATCTCGGCTAAAGCTATAAAAAATCTTGTTGATGAAGAGTTTAGCGACGAAGAGAGAGAGTGCATAATCAAAATAATTTCAAAGAATAAGAATATTAAAGGTATACATGAACTGAAAACTAGAAAAGCAGGAAATAAGCCATTTATTCAATGCCATTTAGAATTAGACGGTAACATTACGCTTTTTGAAGCTCATAACATTACAGACACTATTATGAGAGAATTATACGCAGAATTCCCAGGGAGTGAGATCCTCATTCATCAAGATCCAGCAGGAATAGAGCGAAACGTACCATTTAAAGAAAAACTCTTTAGATCTTAAAAGATGTTTGATAATCAATATATGCGCTTAGCACTTGAACTTGCAAGAGATGCTAAAAGCCAGGGAGAGGTGCCAGTCGGGGCTATCATAATCGATAAAAATAATAATATTATTGCTAAAAGCTTTAACGCCGTTGAGAAAACTGCTAATCCTCTTGCCCATGCTGAAATGCTTGCTATCGAACAAGCGTGCTCTAATTTAGGTACTAAATATTTAGAAGACTGCTCACTATTTGTAAATTTAGAACCCTGCAATATGTGCATAGCTGCTATCTCCTTTGCTAGAATTAAAAAATTGTATTTTGGAGCCTACGATAGAAAATCAGGCGGCGTCGAATCTGGAGCAAGATTCCTTGATTCAAACGCCTGTCATCATAGACCAGAAATATATGGCGGGATTCTAGAGAATGAGTCTGAAGAGTTGATTAAAAATTTCTTTAAAGAGCTGCGTAAGTAGATTCAAGTCCGCGTCTAACCAACCTTTATAGGAAATTTATTTAAAGTGTGGTACGTCGTCATTCCTCGCTTACGTATTACTCATACGCTGCGCTCGTTATTTCTAGTACCACAACTCAACTAATTTCACTAATTCCACTTTGTTCTTGACTAACATTCTCACCCCGTAATCTTTTTTTTATCATTTCAACAGCATTTTTTGAGAGTGAAGAACCTTTAAGCCTGTATTCTTCGAAAGCTTCATATGAAATCGGCACCCATCTTTTAACAACATCAAGCATTGCCTCAGCATAAGCCCGAATCTCATACTGAGCGTGAGAGTCGGCTCTAAGCGCTAAGAAATGCAAAAGATTATGTAGATCTATCTTCCAATACCATTCTGTATAGTAATTTAATGTTAAATTCATACGAGCAAGCTCTCTTGCGATACCATGCTTATTCTCATCAATAATATTACCTGCCTCATCTTCGTTCATTAGAGTGGTATAATGATCATAGCACCTTTCAGCATCTTCTTTTAAGATTCTAATAACTTCATCGGCAAATTCAGCAGGGACTGACATTTCCTCTCTACATTGCTTATTTACTTTAGACTGAGGGGCAATATTTTCTTTAGCAGGAATATAGAAATCACTACCCATAATTGAATAGCGCGCTGAATATTCATTAACACTTGCCGTACGGTGGCGGATCCATTGACGCGCAATGAAGATCGGCAACTTTATATGGAATTTGATTTCACACATTTCAAAAGGCGTAGTATGACGGTGACGCATTAGATAATGGATTAAACCTCTGTCTTGATTGGTTTGTTTAGTTCCAGTACCGTATGAAACTCGGGCCGCCTGCACTACTGCATTATCATTACCCATATAATCAACCACACGGATAAATCCATGATCTAGAACTTTAATGGGTTGATATAAAATTTCCTCTAATTCTGGTGAAATGGCTCTTTTTGTAGTATTTTGGGTATCTTGTAACTGATTGATAGTAGCATCTTTATATAATGTATCTACTGTCACTTTCTTCCTCATAATTTTTATTTTAATACTATACTATAAACTAAAATGATATATTTAGCCAAATCGAAATTAGTCTTTTATAGAAAATAAATTTCTGCTATAATAGGTTTGCCAGATTTTAAAAGGCTATAGTAATAAACGCTGCTTGGAATAGAAGTTGCGGACCCGGGGGCAGTACCCGGCGCCTCCACCATTATCTTGATTATGGGGGCGAATAAGGTTCGACGCACTTAGTAAAGGAGTAGTTTTTACTCGGCATGATACCGCCGGACTTGTTAAACTTCTTTTGAAGTCTTTTAAGTTGTTGGATCATTAAAGACAAATGCAAACGATAATTTTGCACCTGCAAGAAACACAGCTCTAGCTGCTTAATCTTGCGCGGTTGGGGGCTTCCGGGCAACAGAATAGCCCTACTTCCATGCTTATTATTACATTTTCCTCCCAAACATTAAGTGATTTCATTTGAATCCACCTCTAGTGCGGAAAGAAGATATCCATTAAAACAAGCTTAAGCGACGAGCAAAATCAAGACAAACTTAAATCAAGTTACCATATATGCTAAAAATTGCCTTAAAAAAATAGGGGGGGGGGGTCAAAAATTGCAACCTATAGTTGAAGCGTTTGAAAAACTACCCTCCAGCCCGCATAGAATGGTTGGCGCAAGGGAGGCAAGGTCTTAACTGACAGTTCAATAGACTTCTTTGTAAGAACTCTACTTCTGCTGCGAGTTTGTATACAGGTTAGGTATATATAGTGAAATTAGTTGAGTTGTGGCACTAGAAATAACGAGCGCAGCGTATGAGTAATACGTAAGCGAGAAATGACGACGTACCACACTTTAAATAAATTTACTATAAATACTCATGTACCTATAAGTCTACTTGGGTTCTGCGTTCCTAGTCTTCTGCAAATTCTCAAGAGTAAGCGAGTTTTTGATAGAAGTCTAATTAAGCTAGCCTTTAGGCGCAGGAATTTGAAATTAATTAATAATCGCTTAAGCGATAAACAAGGAGCAAGTTAAAATCAAATTATTATATTTTTTAGGAAAATATGTTAAGAATGGTACCCGCGGCCGGACTTGAACCGGCAAGGGCGTAAGCCCCACGGATTTTAAGTCCGTTATGTCTACCATTCCATCACGCGGGCATCGATTGGTTTCGTCAGCATAATAAAATTATAAATAAAAGGCAAGAAATATTTTTGCAGAATAAGCCTGAAAAAGCAAATTTCTCTTCTGCTCTGCTGCCAAACTCTGCAAAATCAAGTTTTATCCCTTAAGCTTGCTCCTACAAACTGCATAGTAACTGTTACCCATGTTTCATGGATAATAGTATTAATTAACTTGAATCCCACCTCTGCATGCGCTTCAATCACCGCCTCTGCTTGGTTTTCTAAAAAACCTGATAGAACTATATAACCTTCATCTGCAGAGTGAGCAGCAATATCAGGTGAGAGGTTAATTAACGGACCTGCAAGTATATTACTTATAATTAAATCAAATTTTAGCCCTTCAATCTTCGGGTTATCATAACCATCACTATGGAAGAACTCAGCATTATTGACATTATTATATAAAGCATTATTTAAAGCTATTTTCACTGCAGGCTCTTCAATATCAGAACCCATTATAACTGAGGAAGGCCATATTTTCCCGGCAGCGATTGCAAGTATACCTGTTCCAGTGCCAACATCTAATATAGTCTTAAAGTTTTCTTTCGATAAAGCCTCTAGCGCTTCAATACATGATTTTGTTGTATAATGCTCACCCGTTCCAAAAGCGCATGATGCCTCAAGGATGATAGGTGTTTTATCCTTTGGGCATTCGTCCTTATAAACATTTGAGCTTATGAAGAACCTCTCCACACAGAAAGGTTTAAATTTTTCTTGTACAATGCTTACCCAATCTAGATTGTCTAAGGGGAAGTAATTCAAGTCTGTAATGGTAACATTATATTTGTTAAGAATTATCTGCAATTGATGCAAAATACTTTCAAAATCAGGTTTCCCATCAAAGTAAGCATCAACTTGCCAAATATCTTCAGGATTTATTTCAATTGTATCTGATTTATGATTAGAAACGCTTACAGAATCTGCAACCACCTCTAGGAAATCCTCTATATAGAGAATATATTTGTAAGTGATTTTAAAGCTAAGCTGCCAGGTAGCATGCTCTAAGGATTCATCATCAGTATTATTATAACTTGCTCGGGGTGCGTAATTATTCATTGAATGATCTTAAAATTTTACTTTCCAAATTCTTTAAAAATTGTTAGATTACATTATCAGAAATCTCAAATTATTCAATTTTAAAAAAAGGAGTAGTAAATGAATAAAGTTAAGTTTTTAATTACAGTTATTTTCTGTGCTGCAAGCTTTGCAGTAACGCCTGCTTTTGCAGCTACAACAGAGGAGAAACCGGCTACGAAAGAAAACGTGAAAGCTGAAGATAAAAAAATTGTAGCAAAGGGAAGTAATGATAAAGAGTCAAATCAACAATATCAACAGGTAATCGACGAGTATAAAAAATATCTGCAGACAGTACCTAAAGAACTGCGCGATGAGATTAAGAACTTTAGAACAGAAATGGTTAAATTGAATAATCAGAAGCGTGAAATATACAAGAAATTATCTAATCAAGCCCAAGATTTTTTAAAAAAAGAAAGAGAATATAAAAGAAAACTTCCAATACGTATGAGAAAAGACTTAAATGAAGGCTTAACCGAAGAACCAGTAAAAACAGAAGCTACAAAAAAGTAGTTTTTCAATAAACTGTCAAAAAAATAACTGTAAGCAAGAAAATTTTAGTCAAAACCCTTGCTTACAGTATATATAATCTAAAAAATAGTATATAATAAGCTTATTATCGTTAGCGCTTAATAATCAAATAAAACACATTAACATAATAGGCTACAAAGCAAGATGAATAGAAGCCTGAGTAATATTATTACTAAAATACATTCTATTAAATCAATCATCCATCAAAAGGATAAGCCCCTCTTTGCGCAACCTATTAGTGAGTTCAATAAGAAAATCGACCCACAATATATTATTGTACTTTTTTATTTTATCGGCCTTGCTGCCAGACTGTCTGAGATCGACTCACCAACTAATGAGAAAGAGCTTGAGGCTTTAATAAAAATTTTCCCTAATTTTTTAAATGCTTCGCATAAAGTTACAAATCTGTATAAATCGGCCATTTCTGACCAGACACCTGCCTTGAACTTTGCCAAAAAAATTAGAACACTTTATCCTAGCAATAAGGTACTAATGAGGCAAATTATAGAAAATCTCATAAAAATTGCTGATGCTGATGAACCTATCAATACGGTTGAATATATGTTTATTAATAACATTGCTAATGAATTCGGCTTCGAGGCCGGAACTACCGATAAATTGATTGAAGAGTACATATTTCAGGAAAGTAAAACTCCTTTTGAAATACTTGGCGTAAATAAAGATTCTTCAGTTAAGGATATTAGCGACGCTTACAAAGCACAGATTGTAAAATTTCACCCTGATAAGATACATGCTCATAGCGATATTGCCCCAGTTTATAAAAGTACCTTTGAGAAGAAATACCAAGAGGTGAGCAACGCCTACAAGACACTATTAAAGATGAAAGACTAACCTTTAATCAAATATATTATCCTTAATGTGACCAAGAAGTACAGAGCAAGTATCGTCTGGCTGAGTTAGGTTATAGGCAATATAAGACATTCCTACTGCTAACTCTACCATAGGGAGCAAATAAAGATGAATTGTTTCGTTAGTATGATTTATGATTACTTCATTTTCAATATAGCCGTCTAGCTGTTCAAGTTCTAGTTCTGTTAAATGATTTGGCATAAAATCCCTTGCTGTTTAATGAAACCCTACGCATCTTATCAAAATTCCTCGGTAAAACACCAAATAAACTATTAAGCGTATTGGTTATATCTATCTGATTGTAACATAGATGAGACGCCTAACCCTAGAAGGCAGGATATTTAACTTAATATAAAAATGGTTAACTATCCCTTTGGCTATAGCCTAATCGGTTTTATAAGGATCTAGGTGATAAGCTAGCAATGCCATTTAAAGCTGCCTAAAGAACATTAAACCTCTCTCTAAACTCTATTTCTGCTGCGAGTTTGTATATAGGTTCGGTACTCGAATCCTCATAAACCTATTAGTCTACTGCGGTTCTTTGTTTCGAGTCTTCTTCAAATTCTCTAGCAGAAGCAAGTTTTTGATAGAAGTCTAATGTATAATGGGCCTAGAAACTGATTTATTTCTTTTTCTTAGGCTTATTGAATTTACCTATATTCTTTACGAACTCTTGTATAGCGGAGCCTTCATTGCCTGGAGTCGGTGTAGTATGAGCAGTTATTGCTACATTATTGTTATGAATATTCTCCATCAGAATAGCCTTGTCTACTCTACCTACATTGTCAAAAGTAACTTTTAATACCTTTTGCTCGGTTATAGATGGGAAGGTCCAAGTTGTTTTTGCTGTTTTTATATATACATAATACCAGGTATTTGGAGAATAATCTGGCATTATTGTTGGAGTACCTAGGCGGTCCACAACTTGGTCTTTCGTAGGCTTATTGATTTGCAGATAATTTATATCAGCTTCTTTTACATTATTTCCGGTCACATCTACGCTTTTGCATGATGCAAGAGATAACAAAGCTAGTATAGAAATGTAGTTAAGAAATTTGAATTTCATCGAATTCTCCATATGAATCTAAGACTTAAGTTAAAAATTGCTGGATTTTTAGGTTAAAATATACTATATTGTCGGTTCATTTGACAAATGAATTATTTAAAAATAATGATAAAAATTATTTAAACCACAAAATTATTTTGATTTAAATAAGGTTTCAGGTTAGTTTGTATCATAATAAAGAATTTATTTTTAAGCTTTAAGCTTACTTTTTTAAGCAATATATTTAAGTCTTTAAGAGGATTATCATGGCAGTACCAAAGAAGAAAACTTCTAAATCTCGAAGAAATATGCGCCGTTCTCATCATGGAATTGGCAGAATAAATGTTATAGTAGACTCTCAAACAGGAGAATATAAGCTTCCACATCATATGTCTATTAAAGATGGTACATATAATGGGCGCCAAGTGCTTCCTGTAAAAGAGTTAAGCGACGAAGATACAGACGAATAATTCAGCTTATTAGCTATTATAGTAAAAGTGAAGTGGCTTAGCTTTAATATGAATAAGCTTTATCTTCACTTTTACCTTTAGATATTCTTTTAAAATTATTTGTATTAACATTATTGACTAAAATATATTCATTTTAGGTATTAATCGATTTCCTTCAACTTAACTACAAATATATTTCTATTAAAATATTAGTTGAATTAAATTACTGAAAGGTATCCATGGGTAGTAAAATAATTGGTTGCGGTAGTTATTTACCTGAAAAAGAGGTCACCAATAAAGATTTAACTTCTATCCTAGATACTACTGAGGAATGGATTGAAAGCAGAACTGGTATTTTAAAAAGATATATAGCAGCAGAAGATGAGCTAACCTCTCATATAGCTTTCAAAGCAGCAGAGAGAGCAATAGCTGCAGCAAGGATTGATAAAGATACTATTGATCTGATAATTGTGGCAACCACAACACCGGATAATACATTTCCAGCAACTGCAACAAAGCTGCAATCGCTCCTTAACCTCAAAAAATGCCCATCGTTTGACGTTCAAGCAGTATGTTCCGGTTTTATCTATGGTTTACACCTAGCGAATTCATTGATTAAAACTAAAGCTGCAAAAACATTATTGCTAGTAGGGGCTGAGAAAATGTCTTCCGTGCTTGATTGGAGCGATAGGTCAACAGCTATTTTATTTGGCGATGGCGCTGGAGCAATAATTATCACGGAAGATGATAGAGGCAATTCAGATATTATTGACTCACACATATTCTCAAGTGGTGAGCATTTTGATCTTTTATTTACTGATGGCGGGGTTGCATTAAATGGGCTAGCTGGAAAAATAAGAATGAAAGGTAGGGAAGTCTTCCGTCATGCCGTTGAAAAAATGAGTGATGCTGTTTTTAGCTTGCTGGCTAAGCATAATATATCTTTAAGTGAAGTGGATCATTTTATCCCACACCAGGCAAACATTAGAATAATAGAAGCTTTAGCAGAAAGGCTAAATTTTCCGCATGAAAAAATAGTTAAAACGGTATCCTTCCATGCCAACTGTTCAGCTGCCTCAATTCCACTTGCGCTTGACTACGCACATTCCCAAGGCTTAATCAAACGAGGAGACTTAATTATGACTTCAGCGATTGGTGCAGGTCTTACATGGGGTGCAGCATTAATAAGGTATTAGGCAAAAATATTTACTCAAATATTTTCAAATTCTTCATAAATTTCTATTTTTCCTATATAATTCATTGATGTTTACTTAATATTAAAGTATATAGTTTTACAGTTCCAAACTGGTTTGGAATCAGCCTTATCTTTATACTATTATAAATTAATATATTAAATAAATTATGAGCCAAACTATTACTAAAGCTGCTTTATCAAGTAAAGTATCAGAAAAGTTAGGAATATCCCAAGCTTTATGCGAAAATGTTATATCGTCAATGTTTGAAGGTATCATTGATCTGCTTGACCGAGAAAAAAAACTAAAATTGCAAAATTTTGGTACTTTTAAAATTCATGCGAAGAAAGAAAGATTTGGCTTAAATATTTCTCGTATGCAGCCTGTAACTATCAGTTCAAGACGAGTGATTAATTTTTTAGCCTCTAAAAAGTTAAAGGCTGGAGTGAATAGCTAGAATCTATGCAGAATTTAATGCTTAAAAAAAAATATTATACAATAGGCGAGGTGGCGGAAACTCTCGACGTACCAGCTTATGTTATAAGATTTTGGGAAAAGAGTTTTCCAAGTATTAAACCACACAAAGCTAGAGGACGACGTTACTATAAAAAAGACGATATTGACAAGCTAAATCTTGTCAAGAAAATGTTGTATGTTGATAAAATGTCGATTAAAGCCGCACAAAATATCCTCTTTTTTAGTGGCTCTCAAAGTGAAAAGATTACGCAAAAAACATCTTCAGCAGCAAATATTAGCCACGCAGACTTTCAAAACAGCTTGGATAACCTCCTATTTAGGCTTAATGCTTCTCACAGTAAATTAATTGAAGCTTTAGATAGAAAAGTAGGCTAGATTATAATTTGTCCTTATAATTTATCTAAGTTTACTTAATAAAACCAAGTGATAAGCCTACAAATATTTGGCAACTTTCTTGCATTTATGCAACAATTTTGTTAAACTACGCAAACTGGTACCTTAATATATCACTAGATTGCAAGAATAATTATATAGGAAGCGTTTAAATTGAATTTCCAGCCTAACCTATTATCGCCTGATTTATCAATCTATATTCATTGGCCTTTCTGTAAATCTAAATGTCCTTATTGCGATTTTAACTCTCATGTTAGGGCTACTATACCTTATGAGGTTTGGGCTAAAAGTTATATTAAGGAGATTGATTACTTTAAAAATACCATTCAAGGTAAATATATTAAATCAATTTTTTTTGGCGGTGGAACCCCTTCTCTTATGCCACCATTTATTGTAAAGGATATAATAAACAAAATTAGTGACCTTGGCATCATAGATAGTAATACAGAAATTACTATTGAAGCAAATCCCACCTCCTCCGAAGCGCTAAATTTCCTTGGTTATAAGGATGCTGGGGTAAATAGATTATCAATAGGCGTCCAAGCTTTAAGAGAAGAGGATCTTAAATTCTTAGGCAGAGAACATAATGTAATCGAAGCCAGGGAAGTTATAAAACTTGGCGCGCAAATTTTTAATAGATTCTCTTTTGATCTTATATATGCTCGTCCAAATCAAACCTTAAATGATTGGCTACAAGAGCTTAAAGAAGCTATATCTATGGCGGCAAGCCATATATCATTATATCAGCTTACTATTGAGAAAGGTACCCCATTTTACAAATTATATAAAGAGAAAAAATTTACTTTACCTGAAGATGAGCTTGCTACTGAACTATTCTGTGCAACAAATTCTTACTTAAGCGAGAAAGGTTTTGATCAGTATGAAATTTCCAATTACGCAAAAACTGGTGAGGAGTCTAGGCATAATCTTTGCTACTGGCGCTATGAGGACTACCTTGGAATCGGTCCTGGAGCGCATAGTAGAATCTCTTATTTTGAAGATGATCAATGGCAAATGCAAGCATTCTCCCATGTTTCACGTCCAGAAAGTTGGTTAAAGCTAGTTGATGAGCACTCTTGTGGGATCCAGAGTTATAATAGGCTCAATAAACAAGAAATTCTAACAGAAATATTACTTATGGGCCTTAGATTGAAAGAAGGCATAAGCGATGAAAATTTTCAAAAATATTTGAAAACAGATATTATCGATAGCGTGAATCTAACGAAATTAAACCATCTCGCAAAGCAAAATTTAATTGAATTTTCTCCTTCTGAGCTTAAAACAACCCCTCTTGGTGCAAATCTTTTAAATAGAATATTATTAGAGCTTTTATAATTAACTATTTATTAACCTTTGCTTGCTATCATCTATTTATAATTTTTAACTTTCAACCAAAAAAATTATTATTATGAGCAAAGCAAAAAAGACAATCTCTTTAAACCCATTAGTTAAAGCTAAACTTAAACCTTTAGCTAATAAAATGCTAGATGCTAAGAAAGCAGCAGCAAAACTTGAGGCAAAGAAAGCTAGCCCCGCAAAAAAACTAGAGGCAAAAAAACCTGTAGTTAAGAAAGAGGCAGTTAAAAAAGCAGCACCTAAGAAGATAGAGGCTAAAAAAGTGACAACTAAAAAAGCTGCTCCAAAGAAAGTAGTAGCTAAAAAAGCAGCACCTAAGAAGGTAGAGGCTAAAAAAGTGACAACTAAAAAAGCTGCTCCTAAGAAAGTAATAGCTAAAAAAGCAGCACCTAAGACCTAAGAAAGTAATAGCTAAAAAAGCTGCTGTTAAGAAAACTGCAGTTAAAAAGCTGGTAGCTAAGAAAGCAACAGCTAAGAAGGTTTCTTTAAATAAACCGGAAATAAAACAAATACTAAACAACCCAATGCATAATTCCATGGACAGTTATAAAAATATGGCAGAATGCAATGTTAAATGCATGATGAAAATTTGTGATTGCTGCAATGAGCATACAGAAGATATGATCAAGAATATTCAGAAAGCTATCAATAAGAATATTGAAGACGCTACTAATCTAGGTCATGAGTTCTTTAAATGTCGTACAGCTAAAGATATGTTAGACCTTCAGCACAAAATCTTTGAAGTAAGTTATAAAAACTCTATGAAATGTTGTATGGATATAATGGATTCAATTAAAAATTTAGCAGAGCAGAATAGTAAGATTGTTTCAAGCAATATGCATGAAAGCATAAAAAAAATGTTCTAAGAGACATTTTAGAACCATAAGTTTAAAGGCCAGGGGAAATACCTGGCCTTTCGTTTTCTGTTAAGAATCTACTTTAGGTTGAGTAGCGCTTTATTTTGTAGCAAAAATAACTCACTAGTTGCTTGTTTTGCGGCTTTCATCATTGCAAAAAATTGCTCCTCGGAGAATGTACCTTTCTCAGCTGTTCCTTGCACTTCGACTAGTTGGCCATTAGATGAGAAAACGAAATTTGCGTCTACTTCAGCACTACTATCTTCCTCATAATCAAGGTCGGTTAATATTGTGCCATTATGTATACCACACGAAATAGCTGCTACCTGGCTAATTAATGGATTGTGCTTAATATAGCGTTTTGCAATAAGATTACTTACAGCAAGATGAAGCGCAATATAACTGCCAGTAATAGAAGCGGTTCTAGTGCCGCCGTCGGCGTTAAGCACGTCGCAATCAATTATAATCTGTCTTTCTCCAAGCAGCTTTAAATCAACAGCCGATCGTAGAGAACGACTAATTAACCTTTGAATTTCTTGAGTTCTGGCAGACTGCTTGCCGCTCGCTGCTTCCCTCTTTGCCCTAGTATGGGTAGACCTTGGTAATAGACCATATTCAGCCGTGAGCCAGCCTTGCCCTTGACCTCTTAAGAAAGGCGGGATAGATTCTTCGATGCTCGCCGTACATAATACATGTGTATTACCCATTTTAATAAGGCATGATCCTTCCGCATTCAAGGCGACTCCAAGCTCAAAACTTATAGGTCTTAACTGATTAGGTTTTCTATCGGATGAGCGCATAATAATTCCTTACTTAGTAAATTTCGCTAAAAATTTTTACAAGTCAAAGATTATTGACTTGAAAATAATTAAATCAAAACTATATCTACTTAGGTAAGTTTTAGCAACAAAAACTAATTTGAAAAATCGCTAGAAGGTACTATTATGATCGGTAAGCAAAAAACAAATGATGATAAAATGGATAAAAATACAGAGATGGAAGAAGATACTTTACCAGAAACTGAACAACAAGAGTCAATTGATGAGTTAGCAAACGCACTCTCTAGGAAATATGGCGAGGAAATACAAGATTTAAAGGATCGTTTACTTAGGACAACAGCTGAAGTTGAAAATACTAGAAAACGTTACGAGAAAATGATAGAAGAAGCTAAAGATTACTCTATTACTAGCTTTGCCCGTGACCTTATGGAGGTAATGGATAATCTTTATAGAGCCTTAGAACATAAACCTACGAATATTGAAGATTTAGATATTAAAAATTTCATCTTAGGGGTTGAGCTTATTAATAATGAACTACAAAATTCGTTTTCTAAATATGGTATTGTTAGAATTTTACCACAGGTAGGCGAGAAATTTAACTATAATATCCATCAAGCGGTTACACAGGTGCCGACTAATGACTTTGAACCTGGTATGATAGTGAACGTTATGCAAGCAGGATATAGCTTAAAAGATAGGCTTCTTAGACCTGCAATGGTCACGGTTTCAATTACCAAGAATGAATGAATATTATTAACTTAACTACAAGCAAAATTCTCTTTAAACAGAATATACACTCATACCTTGAATTTTGGAGAGGATGGTTAATATATTCTGTTTTGATATCATTAACAATAATAGCAACAGTTAGCTCTGCCAGCGCTTTTAAAATCAGCGAAGTTTATATAGAAGCGCAAGGCAATAATCAATATGAAGCAAAAATCAGAGCCCAGAAACATGGCGCTGTAAGGGCATTCCTTTTATATGCTAACCGAATGGGCCTGCCTAATGACAACTTTCAAGAAATAAAATATCGAGATATTGCGGGGTCAGGCTGTATAACTAAGGTAATTTACAATAACGAAAAAACAACAAAAACCTCTTACAGTGCTATTGCAGAGTATCATTTCAATAGACAAATTTCTACTGAAGTATTTTATAAATGGTCTAAGCCAGAATACCGTAATAGATTCTACGACTGCTTAGTAGTGCCGGTAATGAAGGTCGGTAAGAATAATCATTTATGGGATAATAGTATTAAATGGCTTAAATCATGGGAAGATAATAAGGAGTTATTATCAGAAAATAGAGTTTTATTACTTGATGAAAGCAATCCTTATACGGATAAGGTAACCCCACAAAATATAAATAACTTAACTTATTCTGATTTTGAGACACTATTTCCTAATTTTTTAATAAGAAACTATTATATAATATTCGCTGAGTTATTTACAAATCTCGATTCCGGCCAGTCATATTTACAAGTGGAATATAGGAATATCGGTATAAAAAACGCCCAAAGCATTATAAAAAAATATAATTTACCTAATGCAAACCAATTAAACCTCACATTAAATGAGATAATTAATAACTTTGCTAGTGAATATGGCACTAGACTTGAAAATACTGATAAGAATACTATAGAAAATATCATAGCTAAAGAGAGAAAAAGGATTTTACAAGGAAAGTTAAAATCTATTATTATTAATGTTGAAACAATAGATGTAGCTCATTGGGACAGGATTAGAGCAAAGTTAGATAAAGTCGATCAAATTGAGAAGATTGTAATTAGATCCCGCCATGAGCATGATTATGTCTTAGAAATAAAGTATAAAGAGAATCTTGAAGTATTAACTCAAGGCTTACTAGAAGTAGGCTTAACTTATAATATTGCACAGAATAAATATTACTTAACCGAATCAAATGATGGTATATAGATGAAAAACTATCAAGCTATTATTATAAGCTGTTTTTTAGTATTTTTAATTAGCATTGGATACTGGCAATCGCACACAATAATTCCGTTTTTAATTGCCTTTATCACCGCTTATCTACTTCAGCCTTTGTCGCACTGGCTTGAGAGGAGGCTAAAATTATCTAAAACTTATATTGCTATGCTTATTATAAGTTTATTCCTATTATTTATAATCATTGGAGTGATTGTAGTAGTGCCTTTCTTATATGAGCAAATTTCATTATTCATTAAGAAAATACCAGCCTACCAAGAGAACATTACAAGCAATATTGTGCCTAATCTGGCAGGAAAACTAGATGAAATTAACCCTACAGCTGCTGAGAAGGTAAGAACTTATTTTCAAGGCACAACAGAAAGATTGCTGGGCGAAACATTTAATATCTTAAATAACTTATGGCATTATACTCTCACTACCCTCGGATTTATAGCTAATATTATACTTGTTCCATTTGTACTATATTATTTTATAAGGGATTGGAGTAGTTTAACAGATGCGCTTGAAGATATAGTTCCTATAGCATATAAAGCTCGCTATAAATTTCTTATCAATGAAATTGACACTTTGCTTGCGGCCTATATTAGAGGTCAATTAAATACATGCATGATACTGGCTTTATACTATTCTACTATTTTAACTATATTTAGGGTCGACTTTGCGCTATTACTAGGATTTGTTTCTGGTTTTTTAATAATTATACCATTTATTGGTTTTGCAATTTCCCTCGCTTTAAGTTTACTGGTAGCTTATATTGGTGAGCATAGTTTAGCCGTAAGTTTATATATCTTAATCGCTTACATTACTGGCCATGCTTTAGAGGGATATATCTTAATTCCACGGCTAGTGGGCAGGAGCATAGGACTTCCTCCTGTATGGGGAGTGTTTGCAATACTTGCTTTAGGTAACCTTTATGGTATTATAGGTATAATTGCTGCAATTCCCGTTGCTGGCATAATTAAAATTTTACTAAAATTTGCGTTTGGGTATTATAAAAATAGTGAGTTATATACAGTAACTGCTTTAGAGAAATAGGCTATAGTAAGTAGAAAGATAGTATTAATATGCAACAGCTGCTCCTAGATTTTCCCCATAATAAGCAATATTTTAAGGAAGATTTTATCACTACAGAAGCCAATCAAATAGCCTATGATTATATCACAAATTGGCCAGAGAACTGGGGAGTCAATCCTTATAAATACGCTATTATAATCTCTGGCCCTGCCGGATGTGGTAAAACTCATTTAGCGCATATTTGGCAGCGTGAATCAAAAGCTTATTTCATCAGCCCTAATGAAGATTTAAGTGTTAAACTATCACATTATGAAAGCTTTATCTTAGAGGATATTGATAATAAGATCTGGGACGAAACTTATTTATTTCATATATTTAATCAGTTGCATGAAGCTAAGAAATACGCACTTTTTACTACTCAATTAAGGCCTGTAGAAATTAGTTTTATTCTCGCTGACTTGAAATCAAGGCTAAATTCGTTGTTCAGCTTAAATATCACTTGTCCTTCCGATGAGCTTATGAAGATAATGTTACTAAAGCATTTTTCAGAAAGAGAGCTTAAAGTTTCCTTAGATGTAGTTAATTACTTAGCAAGCCGTATTCCTAGGACCTTCTCAGAAGTCACTAACATAGTAGATCTATTAGATAAGACAGCCTTGCTCCAGAAGAGGAATATTACAATCCCACTCGTGAAGGATGTTTTAAATATATAAAAGTATCAGTGATAATGATTTTGCATGCAGCCAAGCATATAGCTTCTACAAGTAAAATATCTAGTAATTTCCTTTATTCTAAAAGGAGGGGCCTATTTTACGCCTCTATAAGAGTAATAAATTAAAAACCAAAATTTTAAAAAGCTGCTAGAACAATTTATTCACTAAAAATTAAATAAATTGACTTTTGCTTTACAAACTACCTGAAATATAATACTATACCAATTCTATCAACTATTATAGTATATTTATGTTTATTCAAACAGAAGAAACCCCAAATCCAAATGCTCTAAAGTTCTATCCAAACCAAGTAATTAACGAGGGTGAACCAGTACATTATTTCTCTAAGGAGCATTGCGCCAATTCTGACTTAGCTGCAAATTTGTTTACCGTAGATGGTATTCAGGGAGTATTCTTTGGTAAGGATTTTATCACTTTAACCAAAAAAGATGATGAAGAGTGGGAATTGTTAAAGCCTGAAGCTTTAGTGATTATGATGGACCATTTTGTAGCAGGCTTGACTGCAATTAATGATACAAAGCTAAATAAAAGCCAAGATTATAGTGATCTTGGTGAAGTAGAAAAACAAATTGTAGAAATTATTGAGACTAGAGTTCGCCCTGCTGTGGCGCAAGACGGTGGAGATATTGTTTATAAAGGTTTTAAAGCAGGTATTGTACAATTAGAGTTGTATGGATCATGCTCCGGCTGCCCAAGTTCCACTGTTACATTAAAAAACGGCATAGAATCCATGCTCAGGCATTATGTACCCGAAGTGGAATCTGTAGAAGCGGTAAATATGTAATAAGAGATTTTATAAGATTGCCTTAATATTAGGAATAGAATCTCTTATTTTTTTTTATGTTTATTGCGGAAACTATCTAAGCTAACTATATTATCAGCATTTTCCAGCTCTTCATTTTGCACTGGCGATAAAGAACTCCCCTTTGGCGCAAGCTGAATTTTATTTTGTTCAGACGTGATATCAAAATACTTAAATTGTAGGCCAAATTTAACGCTTGGATCGGCAAAGGCAGTAAGTGCATTAAAAGGAATGACGATAGTTTCTTTTACGCCTTCAAAGCTAAGCTTGACGCTAAAATAATCATTAAATACTCTAAGATCCTCAAACTGATATTGTAGCACAATAGTCATCTCTTCAGGATATCTCTGCTTCAATTTACTTGAAAGCGCTACGCCAGGCGCTTGAGTAAGGAAAGAGATGTAAAAATGATGATCGCCTGGAATACCATTGTCAGCAACAGTCTCAAGCGTCCTTTTAACAACTATATGCATCGCTTCATCAATGAGTTTAGTATAGTTAATGTAAGTATCTTGCATGCGAAAATATTTATTAATTATTTATAATGAGCACTTACTCTTAAAAAGAAGTATAGAACGATTTATTTTAATCAAATAATAGATAATTAAAATAGGCTTAAAAAACTCTCGAAGTGCTGGATAAAATATCACTAATGACTCCGTAAAACAAGTAAATAATAATATTTGTTGGAAGAGTGGAACAGAAAACCTCTCCAATTGGGTTGAACTTTAAAAACTTTCATACTTTAAGAATTGGCCTTGTAGAAGTTCTAAATTTATATTCATTAAATTAATTACCTATATATACAGCGATGCTTACCTCTGATTTTACGCGCCAATGTGTAAGTAAAAAAAGATACGCATTACTTTATGTAGCACTATTCGTAGAAAGGCTTTAAAAACATCATATTGTGTATCGATAAGATACTCAAGTTGCAATCCTTGGCAAAGCATTACTCCCTACAAAGGCTATTTCTAACTAAATTTATTATTCCGCGGAAAGCCTATCGGCGGCATTTTACCAACACTTCCACGACGCCCAAGCCATGAAAGAAGCTGTGTCTCGACCCTGACTCGATCACCTAATTTCCAGGTTAAGCCTTCTTCTGCTTTAAATAATTTAATATCTGAAAGTTTTGCATTAGTATATTTTTGTAGAGTCACCCCTTGCCCCCTTTTCATTTCAGGGATTTCATCAAGCTTAAATATTAATAGTTTCCTGTTTTCGCCGATTATTGCAACGTGATCACCGGTAATGGGCAGGCATACCGCAGCTTTCTGGCCTTTTTGAACATTCAGCACTTGTTTACCGACTTTAGTTTGGGCAATCACATCGTCAGAGCTAACAATAAACCCCTTTCCAGCTGATGACGCTAGCAAGTATTTCTCACCAGGTTTATAGACTGCGATATTCATTAAATTATCATTATCTTCCATGTCAACAAGTAAGCGGAATGATTCACCCTGTCCTTTACCTTTACTTATATTATCAGCTAAAATTGTGTAGAAGCGCCCGGATTCAGTTAAGAATAAAAGTTTATCGGTAGTGTAGGCTTTAATAGAAAACCTCTCTTCGTCACCTTCTTTATACTTAATGCTACTATCATCATCCGTATGACCTTTCAAAGCTCTTATCCAGCCCATTTTAGAACAAAATACTGTAATTGGCTCTCTCTCAATAAAGGCAGCAATATCAATAATTGCTTTAGCGCCTTCAAATTCCTTAAATTCTGTACGGCGTTTGCCAATCTCAGTAGCATAGCCAAACTTATCTTGGACTTCTTTAATTTCTTTCTTTATAAGCTTACGGCATTCAGCCTCATCGTTTAAGACTTTTAGCAGATAGTCCTTTTCAGTATTAAGTTTTTTAGCTTCAGCCAGAATTTCTTGCTCTTCTAATTTCCGAAGAGACCTTAGTCTCATATTTAATATTGATTCAGCTTGCACGTCACTTAAAGCAAATCTTTGCATTAATACTGGCTTTGGTTCATCTTCTTCACGAATAATTTTAATTATCTCATCTAAATTAAGATAAGCAATCCTTAAGCCTTCTAATATCTCTAAACGAGCATTTATCTTATCTAAGCTAAACTTTGACCTTCGAAGCACTATATTTTTCTTGTAAGCTAAAAACTCATGCAGTACTTCAATTAAATTCATGACCCTTGGTACTGACTGACTGTCAATAACATTAAGGTTCAAGCTGATCCTAACTTCTAGCTCTGTTAATTTAAATAGAGATTCCATTATAATATCAGGCTGAATAGAGCGATTCTTTGGCTCAATAACAATCCTAATATCTTCCGCTGACTCATCTCTTATATTACCAATAAGCGGAATCTTCTTCTCTTTTAACAGATCAGCAATTTTTTCAATTAATCTAGATTTTTGAACTTGATAGGGGATTTCAGTAATGACTATTTGATACATGCCATGCGACAAGCTCTCTTGATGCCACCTAGCCCTTACCCTAAAGCTTCCCCGACCTGTTTCATAAGCGTGGATTATAGAGTTAAAATTATCTAGTATCAAACCGCCGGTTGGAAAGTCTGGCCCTTTAATATATTCCATCAAATCTCTAACTGAGACATCTGGCTTATTAATTAAATGCAGAAGTGCATCACATAATTCATGCAGATTATGCGGAGGTATAGAGGTTGCCATCCCAACAGCAATACCCTCAGAACCATTAGCAAGCAGGTTAGGGAAACTAGCTGGAAAAAGTATAGGCTCAAAGTCTGAATCATCATATGTGGCTCTAAAATCTACTGTATTCATATCTAAATCTTTCAAAAGATATGTCGCAATCTCAGTTAGCCTTGATTCAGTATAACGCATCGCTGCCGCGCTATCACCATCGATAGAGCCAAAGTTACCTTGCCCTTGGATTAAAGGATAACGGAGGGAGAAATCTTGCGCAAGCCTAACCAAAGTATCATAAACAGCCGCCTCACCGTGGGGATGGTATTTACCAATTACATCACCTACTACTCTTGCACATTTCTTATAAGCTGATTTAGGGTCAAGTTTAAGCTGCAGCATAGCATAAAGCAGTCTCCTATGCACAGGTTTTAAGCCATCTCTAACGTCAGGCAGGGACCTTGACATTATTGTTGAGAGAGCGTAAGCTAAATATCTTTCGCTTAATGCTTCGCCAAAGTTTAAGTCTTCAATTTTCTCTTTAGTCAATTTTGTCATAATATCGTTAAATCTTTATAAGGCTAAACTCGAGCTAGCCTCAGCATTTTAATGTTAAGTTATTTATTGCAGATTATGACAGTATAACTTCTTTTACCTTATTTGCCAACTGTTTCAAAGTAAATGGCTTAGGTAAGAAGTGAAAATCTTGGCTATTTGTTGAATGATTGTTTAATGCATCTTCAGCATAACCAGAAATATATAATACTTTCATATTCGGGTAGGTTTTATATATTTCTTCTACCATTTTTGGTCCGGTCATACCTGGCATCATAACATCTGTTATAATCATTTTTATATTATCTCCCTCATTTTGAATAATAGATAAGGCAGTATCGGCACAATCAGCCTCTAATACTTCATAGCCTTTAGCAGTCAGGGCGTGGGCGCTGAAGATTCTAACAGGGTTTTCATCCTCAACAACTAATATTTTCCCTACCCAGCTTGTATTAGAGGCAGATTTCTCAATATTATCGTCTATTAATGAGTGCTCAAGCTCATGGGCTTTAATTTGCTCTATTTGTTTCGTCGCTTTAAGGAATATAAAGAAACTTGTTCCTTTGTTTAGCTCTGTTTTAAGCCTTATATATCCACCAGTTTGCTTGACAATACCAAGAACCGTGGAAAGACCAAGTCCTGTACCTGCGCCAATAGCTTTAGTTGAGAAGAATGGCTCAAATATTTTATTTAATACTTCTTTAGGGATGCCTGAACCATTATCACTTATCTCAATTACTATATAATCCCCAAATGCAATCGGATCATCGCCAACTGGAGCAGAATATTCGGCTTCATTAAATTGCTCATCAATACGTACATTAGAAGTAACAAGTTTCAATGTACCTCCATTAGGCATAGCATCCCTTGCATTTACTGCAAGATTTATAATAACTTGCTCAAGCTGACCTTGGTCTACTTTTACGTAATCTAAATCTTTACCATGTTCAATCTGGAGTTCGATATTTTCTCCAATCAATCTACTTATTAAGTTAGAGATCTCGGCTATAATATTTGTAATATCAAGTATATTAGGCTGCAGAACTTGCTTTCTGGAGAAGGCAAGTAGCTGCCTTACAAGATTTGCCGCACGGTTTACATTTTGCTTAATCTGCATCAATTCACCAAAAGATCTATCGCCTGGTGGATGGCGCAGTAGAAGTAAATCACAAAAGCCAACCATTGCTGTTAAGAGATTGTTAAAATCATGAGCAATAGCTCCTGCAAGTTGTCCTACTGCCTGCATTTTTTGTGAATGAACAAAGTTCATTTCTAAAGTCTTATATTTAGTAGTATCGATTACGCTAAATACATAATTTAAATGCCCATCAAATTCAATTTTGTTAACATGAAGCACGAAATTTTTTTCCTGCGAGGATATATTAATCTCAATCGGCCCAGCAGGCTTATTATCTAATCTGTCTTGCGCTAGAGCTTGAACCTTAACTTTTTCTTCTGGATCAATATAAGATAGAAAACTTTTCCCTTCAGCTTCTGGATCATAATTAGTTAAAGCCTTGAATGGATCATTAAGTTTTACTATTTTAAAATCCATATCAACAATAGCTGCTCCAAGCGTTGACCTCTTTAGGAAAGACCAAGTGTCGTTATTACCTTTCTCTAAAGGAAATAATACTATTAATAAATCTTTTGCATTTATTGCACTTAGGCTTTTAGCCCTATATAATTTACCTTCTCCAAAGGATATATTACGGCCATGCTCTATTGTATCAAGGCTTATAGATTCAGCATCGATTTTACTTGCAATAAAACATGAATTCTTATTAAGGATGTAGCCCTCATTATTACAAATTACCGCCGGTATTGCAAAGTTATCTAATACCTCAAGCGCGTCTTTAAGAAAACATTTTTGTAAGTTTTTAGTAAACTCAAAAACCTTATAATTAGTATTAGGGCAATGAAAAAAGCTAATAGTTTCAATTTTTGCGTAAAGACTTCTACCTTTTAAATTAATTTTAAAGTTCTTAAGCTCTTGAGCATGGTTTAACTTAGCTTTTAAGCAATCATTTTGTAATAATTCTTGAGGGGAATTTGGTATCCCGCCTAAAATTGATTTAAGCTCAGGGCTTGTAAAGACAAGCTTATTATCTTTATTGAAAACAACAGCGTACTTGTTCTCAAAAGTTGAATAAAGGTCGTTAAAAATAAGATCTTTCTTTTTAGTTTCTCGCGTAAGCTTTCTAAGTTTTTGATAAAAAGCAGCTAATATGAAACTAAAAATACTGCAGTATATAAATATCTTTAAAGTGCTTGTCACCAAGCTTGGGTTTAGCTCAAAAAATATTAGAAAGCTTAAGGAAATTAAACATACAGCGATAATATCGGTGTTGTTTTTAATTAAATTGGTCGCTTCAAAGCTACATTGTTTACGCATAATACTCTTACATATTTCTGTTTTTCTACCAATATGATAACTACCTTATATCAATTTTTTAAACAGAGTTTTTGAACTTTATAATTAAATACCTATTAATATATGCATTTATAGTAAATCATATATTTAATATGACCTTCTAAATAATGCTCTCATGTTACATATTTTCTGCTTTAGAGTAATTCTCTGTCATGAACTTTTTCATATCTATTCCCCACTCTTCACAAAGCTTATCTCGTTTACCCTCAAGTATCGAAATCATTATTGTGGATTTCGCAAGGTATATCTTGGCAATGATCTCTGGTAAAATCCAAATTACCAGCTGCCCTACAAAAGCAGCTATATAAACTGTAAGCCATGTCAGGATATCTGAAATGATAAATTTTGCTGAGCTATTCATATTTGAACTTCTTAATATTTCAAATAAAAAGGGCAATACTCCAATTAAATTAAAAGTACAGATTGTCGCTGAAACACATTTTGTCTCTCTTTTGTCAATTATCATTGCTCCAACAGTAGGTAGCATCGCGGCTATAAAGAAAACAAATACATATTTAGAGATAAATAGCACCCCTAAGGCAATTATAGCTGCTATTATCTTGATTACTGAGGACGTATATTTGAAATTATCTGCAGTATCTTGTTGCATAAAAATTCTTCTAATAGTTAAAATACTAGGATTAATGAAACTAGCACGATTAATAGATAAGAAAACAATACTGTTACTCGCTGACCAAAGAATACACCTAAATCATTAACCTTACTTTTATTCGAGAGCGCTGCAATCTTATCATTAAGGATAGTTACTTCCTTACAAGCTTGTCTATAACCATTGAAATCATTTTCTATTAATTTACTATCAGAAATAATATTGATAAGCTGACTAAGGTTACCAGCGCCGCCTGCATCAATTAGATCCTTCTTTAATATCGATTTTAATTTAGTATTATGCAGATTTTCGTTAAATAGCTCGACCAATCTGCCAGATAATAATACGCTTAGATTATTAAGGTTAATAGATGGAATCTGTTGAGAAGCTAGAAAAATATAGCTCAGTGCAGATAGGGATGGATTAGAGGCAATTTGAGGATAATCCTTAAGAGTACTTATTTTTAATTCTCTTTTAAGCTTGAGCTTACAAGCTATATAACCCATTATATGCCTATCAATAACTTGGGCTTGCGGGTTGCTTCCGGCAATTTCATTTAATGCATTTAGCAAATCTGTAATATTAGTAACATACCGCCCTCCAAGATTGTTACTCAAACATGGCAGCTCTGGATTAAGAGTATATATAAGCCTTTCAAGCGTAAAACCAGGAATAGAGGGATTGTAATATTTCAATGAATCTTCTAAATTTAGAAAATAATCTGTAAATTCTGAGTAAGTAGGATTATTTTCAGTAATAAAAGCCCAATATTTCTTACTCAATATTTTTAGCACTGAATCGAGATAATCAGTTCTCTTTACGACTAGGCATGAGTAAAATACTGTTGGAATAGATAAAACGCTTGCTGAAAAATTCTTAAGACGCATTGGAGCGGCCTTATCGAATGCTGTCAACAATTTGAATAAACTTTCTTCCCGGTCCTGGTTATACGAATATTTATAATTAGCCTGTTCACTAAATATTTCGTTAATAGATTCTGTTAATTTAGTTTTTATTAGACTTCTTTGAATCCATTTTGTTAATCTTTCTTCCTTCATAAATTGGGTTGCTTGATCCCAACTTATATGCATAGAGTAAGCAAGAGCACGACAGGTTTGAAAGTTCATTTCGTTAAAAACAATCGGACTAACCGCATCAAGGTTATCGCTGCTAACTATTTTAGTAACTTTACCATTAACCCAGTCCAGAATGTTACGGATTCGCCAGCGCTCATTTGGGGTATCAAATAATATGCCTTTTAATAAATTTTTAAAATCTGGGCTTATTTTTGTTTTACCGGCAAGAATATTAAAACTTCCACTTTCTAGCCGAGCTAGATCATATTGCTGCTCAGAGTATTTAGCCCAGTTCTGGTTTCCAGTCAATGCGTAAAGGACAACTACTCCTAATGCATAAATATCGGCGCTAATATCTCCTGTAACCCTACCATAAGGCAGGCAACCTGCTATCTCAGGGGCGAGCAAATAATTCTCTTGGAAAAAATGAGGTGGAGAGGTGAAAAATTCTCTACACATAATTTTACTCTCAGAGGTAAAAATAACATTACTAGGGGATATATTACCTATCTCTATATTATTTTTCTCACAGAACTGGATTAAGCTAGTGATAGGAATGATTATCTGCTCCTCTATCTCGCTATTAGTCATTACGCCGTAGCTTGCGATCCTACGCATAAGATTATTGCTGTGATCGTATTTTTTAACTATCACGACTAAGCTATACTCATTAGTAACGCTAATTTTAGTAATCCCATAAGCTATTGGGACGTTAACAGAGTAAAGGCTCATGTTTTTCAGGGAACTCAGCCACCTTATTCCATAAATATTATATTTTTCAAAGATGATTGCGTAGAACTCCTCTGATGTATCTATATGTCTTGCTATATAATACTTACATAATTCATTATTAAGCTCTGTTACAGGTTCAGAAAGGCTAATTTTATAAAATTTATCTATATGGTCAGGTTGTTCGCTTCGCGGAAGCGAAATCGCATTGGTATTATTACCTTCTAGCTCAATCGCTTCTTCCATCTCTTTCTTCTTTTATTTTGATAATGCTGATAAATTCTAAAGATTTTATATCTAAAAAAGGTAATGCATAAAAGTTATTACTACTTGTCTTAACTATTCTAGCTACTGGTAGTCCAGAAGGGTAATATTTACCATCACCTGAGGTGATTACCAGTTCTGAATCACGTATTTGCGTATTCTCAGGTAAGTATAATAATTCTAATTTATTGCTATTATTACCTGCCAAGATACATCTTTCTCTGGATATAGAGGTAATAACAGGTATTCTTGAGTTAAAATCATTTACGAAGAGAATTCTTGAATGCTCAGGATTAACTTCAATGACTCTACCAATAACCCCTTTATCGTTTAAAACTACTTGCTCTTTTTCTATGCCCTGGTTCTGGCCAGCCGAAATTATTGCAGATTTTACAAACGGCCCGGGGGTCGTAGCAAGAAGCCTTGCTGAAATAAACTCATATTTTTGCTCCTTTACAAAGGATAATAACTCTTTCAATTTAATATTTTCAGACTGTAGTATTAAATTCTCCTCACGAGCCTTTTCAAGGGCAGCAAGCTTTTGCTTAAGGAGAATATTTTCTTTGCGGGATTCAAGCAAGTCTTCAACAATAACCTTACTAGAACTTAAACCTAAGGTAATTTTATTTACCGGCCAGACAATGATTTTCACAAATTGATCAGTAACTGATCTGCCCATCTCAATTATCTGTACTCTATTAAGAGAGGCGACGAGCAAGACAAAAGCTATCGCAATAAAGAATAAAGCCACAAATTTGCGAACAATAGACCATATGAGTTTTAGCAAGGATTTTATATTGCTACCTCCTGGCCTATTAGGTGCGATACTCATTATGTTAACTATTATTCTTGTTTAAATAATACGTGTTTTAAGCGGCTGAAATCTTCTAGTACCCTACCAGTGCCAAGAGCTACGCAGGACAATGCTTGCTCGGCAACAAAGACTGGAAGTTTCGTAGCGTCTCTCAGTACGTAGTCAAGGTTTCTTAACAGAGATCCACCGCCAGTCATAACAATACCTTTATCTGCAATATCCGAGGATAATTCAGGTGGAGTACATTCAAGAGCAGTCTTAACAGCTTCAACTATTTGGCTCACAGGTTCTATTAAACTTTCTGCAATTTGATGCTCGCTTAATATCATTTCTTTTGGTACGCCATGAATTAAATCCCTTCCTTTGATTTCCATCATCCTGCCTTCTTCGTTACTTGGAATAAAGGCTGTACCTATTTGTTTCTTAATTTTTTCTGCTGTAGACTCACCAATAAGCAGATTATGGTGCCTTCTTATATAAGAAATAATAGCTTCATCCATCTTATCTCCGCCTACTCTAACTGAACGCGAATATACAATGCCGCCGAGCGAGAGAACTGCAACCTCAGTTGTACCGCCGCCAATATCTACTATCATAGATCCAGTCGGTTCTGTTACTGGCAAATCAGCTCCAATTGCCGCTGCCATTGGCTCTTCAATTAAGAATACTTCTCTTGCACCAGCGCTCTCCGCTGCTTCTTGGATCGCTCTTCTTTCGACAGGAGTTGAGCCAGAAGGAACGCAGACCACGATCAATGGGCCTGTAAAGGTGCGTCTATCATGGACAGTACGAATAAAATGTTTAATCATTTCTTCGGCGCTTTTAAAGTCAGCTATAACGCCATCTTTAAGTGGTCTTTTTGCATCGATCTCAGCTGGCGTCCTGCCAAGCATCATTTTTGCCTCATGGCCAAAAGCATAAGGTTTATAAGTACCATTCTCTTTAATTAACGCAACCACCGACGGCTCATTTAAAACAATACCTTTACCCTTCACATAAACTAAAGTATTAGCGGTACCAAGATCAATGGCCATATCTGACGAAAAAAATCCAAATAATTTTGAAAACATGTGTTTAACCTTTCTAAAGCTGCTGTTGGTATATATAACTATAAGAGTTTATCGATAGTTTCAACTCTTATATATAGTAAATATTAGAAATATAATTCAATTTTGCTTATAGGCGAATTTTACCTCTAATATTATACTTTCAAAATTTATAAAACCTTTTACTGATTAGGTATATAACGGCCAAAGGGTAGCATGAAAGGTAGAAAAAATCCAAAGAAAATTTACTATAAGGCTAGTTTTTTTAAGGCTTGTACTTATTTTACAAGACCAAATTTTTACACAGCCTTAACACTTTTAAAGCCGGTAGCACAGCATCCGGGAAGCTACTCTATAAATACGGAACTGTATTATGTATGCTTGCCCCTTATTCGCCCTAATTTTGCAAATAAAGCAAGCAATACATAATAAGCATTTTAAATATGATTGCCCTTAGAGTTTCTCTTGGTGCGATAAAATCACAAAAATTGAAGAAAGTAAGATAAACATCATTGGAACAAAGTAAGCCAGCAATGGATGAATACCAAATGAAATTAAGATATTAGCAAGCAATTCGGTTGCAAATTGGATAACGAACCCAATAATACAGGCTTGCACAAGTAGAGAAAAATTTTTGTTGTTTCTCGGGTTTATATTTATAAAACATGCTGCAAGCAAAACCATAACTACCATGTAAAAAGGCTTTAGAAGTAATTTGTAATAGTAATTTTGATACTGCAAGCTAACTAATCCTAAGGCATGAAGTTGTTTAATCACCCTTGAAAATTCCCTAAGTGGAATAACTTCTGGGATAGCAAAGCTTTTGATTATACTTGTAAAAGTAATCGAGGTAGGAACGGCATAATCCTCAATTTTTTGAGGCTGCATAGATTTATCGTAAAATATTGTATTTTTTAACTTTAGTTCATTATTAGACAGAATCCCATAGGCTGCATCTATTCGTTGCTCATACTTATTGTCTTTTGTGATAATAAGTAAAGTAACTTTATTCAATTTCATATCTTTCAATGATATATTTTCTGCGATTATAATTTTCTTATAGTGGTTACTTTCTTCATGGAGTAATAAACCATCATTAGAAAGCATTGCTATATTTTGCTGTTTTTTAATAAACCTAACCTCAAGCTTCTCGCAGACGGACAATAAAGCAGCAGCAAGGGGGTTTAAGAATAGTATTAATATTAAACCAAATATAGTAATTAAACTGATTGAAGGTAATAATATTTGCCACAACGATAAACCAGTATTTTTAAGAGCAATTAGTTCTCTGCTTCTTGACAATTTATCCAAGAATAAAATTGAGCTAATCAAAGCAACTAAAGTTGAGGCTTCCTGGATAAGAAACGGGATTTTATAGCTTATAAGCTGGATTAAATATGGAAATGGTATATTGGATGATCTGTTTTTATTAAGTACGTCGATAGTACTTGATATAAAGAATATTATTACAAGAATACCTAGTATTTGTGCTAAGGCTTTTAGGTGATTTTTAAAAAGATACTTGTAAAGAGTTTTATGGAGAAGCATTTTTAACTCTATCAGTCAGGTGGTGGGCTTGGCAGGGATCGAACCTGCGACAACACCGTTATGAGCGGTGCGTTCTAACCACTGAACTACAAGCCCTTGTAAAACTAGTCTTAGCCTAATCCGTGATAAGTAAAACCTTGTGAAATATACATAATCTTTTAAAGTAAGTCTAGTATTTTTTTCTAGTTCTTACAGAAAAGCATTTATGCTGGATCATTTAAGTTTTCTAGCAAACCATTCATAGTTAGTAACGATTTATTAATAGTTTCCGCTTATAATTCTTCATTAATGAAAAATGCTAAATCAATAATTAACTAAAAATATGCTAATTTTAATAGGTTTATTCATATTAGTGTTCTCTGTAACCGGAAGCTTTAGAGAAGTAGAAAGTCAGCTTGCAGTAGGTTGGCAACAGACAGAAGCGCTTATTATAGTCGGTTCGGTAGAGTTTACGAGAGAGATAATATTTGAACACGAAAGACCTTCATTTAGAAAATATGATGCAGCTATAAATAGACCGACAAAAGAATAGTAAGGTTTTTGAATGTCAGACAATAAATCAACCATAATTATAAAAAAAGTAAAAAAAGGTGGCCATGGTGGACATCATGGTGGCGCTTGGAAAGTAGCATATGCTGACTTTGTAACTGCAATGATGGCCTTTTTTTTATTACTTTGGCTCCTTTCATCAGCATCTGAAAAAACTCTGCAAGGGCTTGCCGACTATTTCACGCCAACCGTAGGCCTTAAAGACCAAATGGGTGTAGGGGTTAAGGGGGGCTCAAACCCAAATTTTAAAGACGGTATTAGCGCTTCTTCCAAGGGCAGCGACGCTCTAGTTTATGGCGCACCACATGGTGGCGCCACTCCCCAAGCGCCGCAAGCTACAAGTATTATTGATATGCAGGATGAGGAAAACTTCTCAAGCATCCTGAAAGATTTAAAAGAAGAAGTCCAAAAAGATAAAACTTTAAATGAACTTGCTGATAATATTTTAGTTGATATGACGCCTGAAGGCTTACGTATCCAAATAGTAGATGATGCAGATAAACCAATGTTTAAGCCTGGTACTAACGAGCTTCAGCCATATATGAAAAAAATACTTGCTCTTGTTGGTAAGATTGTACGTATTTTACCTAATTATGTTTCTATTTCAGGCCACACTAGAAAAGAGCCTAAGGATAAACAAACCCCTGAGAGCGATCAATTAAAGTGGGTTCTTTCAGCCATGCGCGCCAATTCAGTCCGTGAGTATCTAGCTGATGGCCATATTAACCCTGAGCAGATTCTAAGAATTGTTGGAAAAGCAGATTTTGAACCACTTGATCCAGCCGATCCTGAAAATATCAGAAATATCAGAACTTCTATAGTGCTTCTTAAAACTTCCCTCTTAAGCACCCAAAAACAAATGGTACCTTCAAAATTACTTGAAGATAGAAAAGCTGAGCAGAAAGCAGAAGAGAAAAAATAAGGTAAGTAGAAACCTTTTATTTGAAATAAATTTTTCTCCGAAACTTAAGGGCGCACTTAAATAGTCTGCTTTACACAATATGTTAAATAAAACCTTTTGTGTGAAGCGCTTTTCAACTCCTTTGTAAGCTATAAAGATTATATTATTATACGATATTTATATTTAATCTAATAATTACCTCTTCAGAATAGAAGATTAATTAAATCAGGATTTCTCTTTCTGTAAAGATTGCAAAATCTCATAAATATCATTTTCAAGCACTTTCTTCTCAAGCGAACCTCTTAAGTGATATATGATTTTGTTGTCTTTTACTATCAAAGTTTCAGGGATACCTTCTGTGCCAAGAGCAGGAAGTAAAGCACCGTTATTATCGAGTAAAACATCTTTAAATAATTCTTTAGTTTCAGCAGGAACATTGCTTATATCATCAAGGTATAATATACCATAGGCCGGTAAAGGGTATTTTTCTAACATTTCCTTTAATAAAGGCTTTTCACGATTACAATATCCACACCAGGTCGCAAATACATTGATAATATATATAGGATCTTTAATTGAATGAAGAAATATATTTTCCTTATTTTTAGAGCTATAAAGCTCAACATTTGGTAAATCCTTTTCGATCAAATCCTTAGCTAGGTGCGCACCTTTATAAACTACCGAAGTACTTAAAAAAATTATAATAGCGATAGCAACGAATAGAGGTAATAAAAACTTTAGACTTTTAATTTTCATCGTGATTGTCCTTTTTGATTAGCAACTGGGCTTAAGGGTTTTGGTAATGTATATCCGCTAACTAACTTAACTGGATCAATAAAATTAGCAATTCCTAAAGCTTCAAGCCCGGCAAATGGTGAACTTTGTATAGTTTGAAATATCTGGTCTAAAGTTGGGACTAAGATAAGTACAGGATTAGACCTAGACATTACTGACTGTATAAACTGCACTATATCTTCATTATTTTCAAACATATTGCCAAATGCACTCATCGTCGAACCTCCGCCCTCACTATAAAGGTTAGTGGTTCCTGAAGTATTTTCCCCTGCCCTATCCTTATAATAGGCATTAAAGCCCATAGAATATATGCTGTTTAAGTTACTTACATTACCGAATGCTACTTTGGAAATCATATTTTCATCTTTAATCTTTACTCTCGATAACCAAACCTTCCGCTTTAGGCTTAAAAATTAATATTTTTGGCTTTTTTAAGGTTATTATTGCGACTCCAGTAATTGTTATAACACTACCTATAATCAAGTTATCAGTAACCATCTTATTCATAAAGCCTATTGCAAAGCTTAAACCAAAGACTGGAACTAATAATAAGAAAGGCGCTACACTTGCGACCGGATAATTCTGTAATAACCTAAACCACAAACCAAAGCCTACAACGCTTGAGAATACCATATAGAAGATCGATAGGAAAGCACTTAATGGTAAATCCACTAATAACTTTAATGAAGTTGTCTCAAAAACAAGGCTTATGCTTAGTAACATAATACTTGAGATAATAGAAGAGTAAGCCATCATCGATAAAATATTAAATTGCCCAAGTTTTTTTACCTGTATATTGAATAGAGCGAGAGCAGCTGCAGAAATGACTGAGAGAAATACTGCAAAATAATTTCCACTAGTCTCGGGATCGCCAGCAATAGTCAAAATTCCTGCGAAAGCGACTACTATACCTAAGGCAATTTTTTGGCTAATTTTCTCTCCTAAAAATATTGCCCCTAATATGGCTGTAAGAGGTACTGATGACTGAATTATAATTATACTTGCGCTTAAGTCAACCTTAAGCCAGATACTTAAGAATAAAAGCCCATGATGAAGTACGCCAAGCGTTAGGGCTATTAAGCCTAAGTCTTTTATATTTAAAGTAGTTTTAGGTACAAAGGGTAGCAATATTAAGGCTACGCATATAAACCTTAGAGCTAAAATCATAAATGGTGGTATTACATCTAAGCCAAGTTTAGCCATAAGAAAATTTCCACCCCAAATCGCTGCAACCGCAAGCCCTGCCAAAATATCTATAAATTTCAACATATTTCTATTAACCTAATCATAATTATAATACTAATAGAAGTAAATTAAGCAATAACTATATACTTATTTAGTAAATAAATAGTAAACTTAATTTTGCGATTTTATGGAAATATTTTTCTAGTTTCTCCATACAATGAAATTGCTTATAAGCTTAAAAGCAACCCTACGTCTATAACCCTTGTGAAATTTAATGCTTGACTTTTTGTTAATTTATATTAATGTAGTTTAAATTCACAATAAATTATATTAAGATTATATAGAAATGACCAACTTACAAGATATTTTAGAAGATTATTTATTTAGCGGTATTAATCATATAGATTCATCAGGAAATACTGTACTTCATTACGCAGTTATGAATAATAATTTTGAATATTGCAGGATACTTCTTGAAAATAAAGCTAATATTACAGTTCAAAATGGCAAAGGGGAATCGCCTATAGCTTACGCAGCTAAATATGGTAGACCGGAAATAATGAACTTATTTTTAGCTAATATAGCAAATATAAATGAGATCCATGAACATAATGGATACTCCCTTCTTCATTATGCAGTACAACAAAATAACCTAAAAGTAATTGAGTTACTTTTAGAAAATGGGGCAAATATTGATTTGCCTAGTAGCCAGGGTAAAGGTAATGTGTCTCCTCTAATTTTGACTATTCAAAAACATAGGCTTGAACCGTTAAAAATGATGCTTCCTTTAATTAATGATATTAACCAAAAGGACGATCAAGGCTGGACCTTGTTACATCATGCTGCACATCAAGGTAACACTGAAGCAATAGAATATTTAGTAAGTCAGGGGGCTGCAATTGATGCAAGTGATCTAAATGGCTACACCCCCCTTCATATTGCTACAGAGGATAATTGTTATGAAGCTGTTAAAACATTGATTGATAATGATGCAGATTTATATTGCATAAATATTCACGATAAATATACGCCTTTAGAAATTGCTCTAAAAAATAACAACCGAAAGCTTGTAGAATTGCTTGTTACTGAAGGCGCGAATATATGTTCGTTAGGAATGTTCCCAGACATACGCACTAATCTTTCATACACTTTCATTATGCTCAATAATGCTTTACTAACCAAAAACCCACCGTCAATATTTCTTGCGCTTAACCAACAAGAGATTGATCAAAATAAAGAACTAATTTTATCCGCTCTCACGGGGCAACTAAAATTCAATAATGATCAGAATGCTACTGTTAATGCAGCAAAATATATTCAAGAGATTTCTCCTGAAGCTGATATCATCGAGCTTATGATCAATGCTAATCATAAGTATGACGATTTACCTGCTATAAGAACACTCATAAAAAACGAGGAGCTTGGTCAATATCTTAACAAGCAAAATTCCAAATCCTTAATCAAGGTAACAGAGAAAGAACTAGTAAAAGAAGGGCTAAGCTATGGCCGCCCCACTGTAGAAGGATATTTAAGTCATCTAAAAAGACTGTTTGAACAATCCATTCCTACCAACGCCCAAGATCTTATTAATGAAATAGATGCACTAATGGCTAAGCAAAAAACTTGTTCTTTACAAAGTTTGTTATTTAAGAAACTAGCTTGTCAAGCTGCTAAATCTGATCAAGACTTTGCAGCAATAGTCAAACTACTTCAAGATGCTAAGCACATATATCTAGACGCTTGCAGCCAAAGAGAGGTGATACTAACCTTTGAAGAGGCTCAAGCTGAGACAAAGCTTATAAATGCGCTGCAAGATCATTCCTTTGAGGATGATTTAAGTCTGGTTGGTCAAAATTATATAAAAACCCTTGATCTAAAGGCAGAAATTGAATGAGCCTTATGTAAAAACTAAGACGCTAAACACCTAATTAATTTGAAGAGCTTGGTAGGAGAGCAAGGGTTAGCATCCCCCCAGCTCTCAAACTACGAAGTGTATATTGAACTTATTATGCTTATTCATTTAGCATTGTTTTATATATTACGTTTATAGAGACTTCTTCATCTTCAACTATATGCTGCCCATCTACAAAATTCTCCACAAATGAGATTTTATCTGCAGATATCACATTTTTAAGATCATTTAGAGAAGCAATTGATTCTAGCCGCTTCTGTGACTTTATTTCAATTAGCTGGATTGGAGCTTTAATAGATAGATTTTTTTCAGCTTTAGCTTTTCTAACTAGATCAAGGATTTGGATTAAGTAAGTTGTTTCTTCAAAAGCCTTTGGCTCACTAGGAAGCTCAGCTGCATCAGGCCATGCACCTCTCTTATTGACGGAGCCTTCATTTGCGTATATTGCTTGAAATATCTCTTCACAAATATGCGGTATAAATGGCGCCAATAATTTTAGCAAGTTTTTAAGCGTATAATACATAGTATAAAGAGCGCTAAGCTGACCTTTTCTATCTAATCCTTCCTGATTATAAGCTCGCGCTTTAGAGATTTCTAAATAATTATCACAGAAATCTCTCCAGAAGAACTCTTCAATTGCGCTTCTAGCATTACAATATTCAAATTCTAGGAATTCAGATTTAGCTTTCTCGATTACTGTTTTGAGTCTAGTTAATAACCATAAATCAGTCTGGCAATGAATATCTTTATTGTTTAACAAATCCTGTAGAGGCACCTCTTGTTGCCATGCTAGGTTCTTTAAATTGATCGAAACGAGCTTTGCAGCGTTCCATAATTTATTTACCAGCCTTTTGCCGTTCTTCATAACTTCTTCTGAATAGGCTGTATCTGCTCCTAGTTTTGAAGTAGAAGCCCAATAGCGTACTATATCTGAACCATAGTCATTTAGCAGCTTTTCAGGGGTCACGACATTCCCTTTAGACTTAGACATTTTAGTTTTATCTTCAGCCAGGCACCAACCGCTAATCATTATATTTTTCCAAGGCAAGCAGTCACTATGTAAATGAGATTTTAATATAGTGGTAAATGCCCATGTTCTAATTATTTCATGCGCTTGCGGGCGAAGATCAGCTGGGTATAATTTACTATGCCTGTCTTCATCTAGAATGAACTCATTCCATATACCGTGGCTACTTAATTGAGGAGTTACAGAGCTAGTTGCCCAAGTATCCATAACATCGATATCAGGAATTACTTCATCCCTACTATAACCCTTTGGTAAATCCTGGATAGGGTCTACCGGCAATTGGTCAATTTCTGCAAGAATAAGCTTGCCTACCTCGCCAGGTCTTTTTGAATACCAGGCAGGAAATGGCACTCCAAAATAGCGCTGCCTACTAATACACCAATCCCAACTTAAATTCTCGATCCAGCTATCAAGCCTAATTTTCATTGATTTAGGGTACCAGTCAAGTTCTTTAGATCTTTCAAGAAGTGCTTCTTTATGGTCTAAGCTTCTAATAAACCATTGTGGCGCCGTCAAGATCTCTAATGGCGCGCCCGATCTCTCTGCGCATTTAACTATTTGTGTTAAAGGCTTTTGGCCTAACAACACCTCTTCCTCTGTAAGCATATATATAATTTTCTCGCGCGCTTCTTTAATCTTTAAACCACTAAGCAAGTCTAAGTTTTTATTGGCTAAATTAAGATCAATAGTTACATCACTTAAATCGTTTTTCTGTATTCTTCCATCTTTAGTGATAATAATCCGCAGAGGCAGCTTATGCTTTTTCCACCACATAAGATCTGTTGTATCTCCAAAGGTACAGCACATTACAAGCCCGGTGCCTTTCTCGATATCTACAGCATCATCGGCCAGGAATGGAACTCTTGCTTTGAATAAAGGGGTAATAGCAAATTTTCCCTCAAGATTCTTATAACGATCATCTTCTGGATTAAAGAACACTGCAACACATGCTGCGAGCAGCTCTGGTCTTGTTGTTGCAATTACTACTTCCTGCTCTTCTTCTGTAGTGAATTTAATCTCATTCATTGAAGATTGCTTTTCTTTATCCTCGATGTCTGCTTGCGAGAGAGCTGTTCTGTCAATAGGATCCCAAAGTACTGGCTGCTCGCTTCTATATATTTGCCCTTTTTTATATAAATCTATAAAAGACATCTGCGATATAGCGCGAGACCTTGCGCTAATGGTTTGATATTCTTGGCTCCAGTCAACTGAAAGCGCAAGGCCTTTAAAAAGACTTCTAAACTGATTCTCAGCTTCTACAACCACCTCTTGACAAATTTTTATAAAATCTGCCCTTGGCATATCAGCGCCTCTGACGTTTCGCTGTTTTTCAACTAACCGCTCGGTAGGAAGACCATTATCATCGAAACCCATTGGGTAGAATACGTTTTTACCTAACATTCTTTGGAAGCGCGCGATAAAATCTGCTTGCGTATAACTAAATACGTGGCCCATATGAAGGAATCCAGAGACAGTTGGCGGGGGTGTGTCTATAACAAAATTATTTTCTCGAAGTTCTTCAGGGTTCCATTTATATATTTTTTCACTTTGCCAAAACTGGCGATTCTTTTCCTCTAATACCTTAAAATCGTAGGTTTTGTCTAGTTCTTTCATATAACCAAATTTTTTTATTATTTACGTTGTAAGCTGCCCAAAAAAACTATAATTTAAGTTAAGCTTTTGTAGTTATTTCTTATAAGCAAAGATTATGATACTAAGAAGCATATTCTATGATGTTTCTATTAATAGTGGGAGAGGATATAATAAAATCATGAAAATACCAAATAAAATTTTAGACTATATATACCTTACAAGATTAGATAGACCAATAGGCATTTACCTACTTTTTTTCCCATGTTTATTTGGTACGGCTCTTGCTGCTGGCGATACAGAAGTATTTATTTACTACGGAATTCTATTCTTTATAGGAAGCATCTTAATGCGCTCAGCTGGTTGTATTATCAATGATTTAAGCGATAAGGATCTAGACATTCATGTAGAAAGGACAAAAAAAAGGCCTATTGCAAGCGGCAAAGTTTCTACCCGCGAAGCTATAATTTGCCTTACTATTTTATTAACTTTAAGCCTACTTGTTCTAATTCAACTAAATGTTCCAGCGATTACAATTAGCTTATCTTCAATCATACTTGTGGTGCTCTACCCCTTTATGAAAAGAATAACTTATTGGCCGCAAGCATTTTTAGGCATCACTTATAATGTTGGGGTATTAGTCAGTTATGCAGCTATTAATCCTCCGATTAATTTTAACGCTATAGTTTTATATATAGGATGTATATTCTGGACTTTAGGGTATGATACTATCTATGCTTTCATGGATACAAAGGATGATTTAAAAATAGGCATAAAATCGAGCGCCATTGCTATAAAAGATTCCTATTATAAATTTATTTTACTTTTGTTTTATATTATATTTATTCTATGTGTTATAATAAGTACATATAATGCAAATGCCCTCAGCGCTGGTTACGTAGTTATGCTACTAGTTGCTATATTACAATTAGCCTGGCAAATTGAAACTTTAGATATAACTGAGCCACAAAACTGCTTAAAAAGGTTTAAATCCAACCAATATATTGGTATAATCATAACACTTACTATTCTTTTTTCTAAGGTTCCCCCCTTGAAAATAGTATAAAATGACTATATATTATATATAATTAATTAGGCGTAGTAGTTACAATTAAATATAATTGTTACAAAACCAAGCAATAAAAGCTGGTTAATTTAATAGGAGGTTTGAATATGATAGATTATACAAAAGCTCAAAGTTATGCGCGCAAAGATTTTGACGCAGGGCTTAGAGAATATATATTAAAAGTTTATAATTACATGGCTGCTGCACTTGCAATCACAGGGGTGGCTGCTTTTGCTGCGTTTTCTTTTGAGCCATTAACAAAATTGCTATTCCAAGTAGGCCCAAATGGTGAGTTCATGGGAATGACAGGGTTTGGGACAATAGTTTCGTTTGCACCTCTTGGCCTTGCATTATATTTTGGCTTCAGTGCAACTACAATGGACGTAGAAAAATCAAAATTATTGCTTTGGATATATTCCGCCTTAATGGGCGCTTCATTATCTAGTCTTGCTTTTATCTATACCGGAGAGTCTATAATTAGAACTTTCTTTATCACTTCTTCTGTATTTGCTGCAATGAGCATATATGGTTATACTACGAAGAAAGATCTTACTTCTTTTGGCTCATTTTTAATAATGGGGCTTTTTGGAATAATAATTGCGTCACTAGTTAACTTATTCTTCCAGAATGCAGCTGTACACTTCGCAACATCAGTGCTTGGTGTGTTTATTTTCATGGGCTTAATTGCTTGGGATACACAAAAACTTAAAGCATACTACTTCGCAGTAGGTGGTGGCGAAATGGGACAAAGAATGTCAGTAATTGGCGCGTTTAATCTTTATCTTGATTTTATCAATTTATTCTTACATCTCTTGAGATTCTTAGGCGATAGAAGAAGTAACTAAACTGCAAAACCCGGCTTAGGTCGGGTTTTTTTATTTAAAACAAAACTATTCATTGTAAAGAAACTATCTATAATGCGTAATAAGACAGCCTCAATTATTATAATTGGTAATGAAATCCTTTCCGGTAGAACCCAAGATACAAATATTAAATTCCTTGCTAACGAACTTAATTTACTCGGTATCAAAGTAATTGAAGTTGCTGTTATCCCTGATATTAAACAAGCAATTATAGACAAAGTTCGTGAGTTTTCTAACAAGTTCACTTATGTGTTTACAACAGGCGGAATTGGTCCAACACATGATGATATAACATCAGAAGCTATTGCTGATTTTGCCGGCGTCCCTTTAGAGCTTAATCTTGAAGCAAGAGGGATGATTGAGAGCTATTATAAGTCTCGATCTCAAGAAGTTAATGATGCAAGGCTCAAAATGGCGTATATCCCGAAAGAGGCAAGGCTTATTAAAAATTCGATATCCGGAGCACCTGGTTTTATTATTAAAAATATTTATGTTATGGCTGGCGTGCCGCACATAATGCAATCCATGTTTCAGCAAATTGAGCCTTTTTTAGAGAGGGGAGAGCCAATAAAATCTTTAAGCTTAGAAGTATTAATTGGCGAGAGCAAAATTGCTAAAGAGTTTGGCCAGCTTCAAGATAAGTATCCATCAATTGAAATGGGTAGCTACCCGTTTGAAAATGAGGGGGGGTATGCAACAACTTTAGTACTTCGCTCATCCGACCTTGAGACATTAACTAGAGCCTTTAATGAGCTTAAATCTATAATTGATAATTTAGGTTTCAGGAATAACATTGTTTGATCTATTATAATATGTCCCACAGTAAACACTTATACTTAAGGTTCGAAACTTTTTTCTTACCTCCTCATGAAAATAATTAGGAGTTAAATTTGATATAAATATAAATAAGTCAAAAAATCTTCATTCACAAGTCGATCAAATGTTCGATAATTTTTAACGAAACTTTGGCATAGGAGATTTTTTAGCTAAAAAACCAGAAGAACTACTTTCGCAAAGTAATTTTATAGCGCCGAATCAAGATATTTCCGAAACAGAAGCCGAATACCATATAAGTGCTGAACTTCCAGGCGTATCTGATAAGGACCTTGAGATAAGTGTTGATAAAGGAGTTTTAAATATCCAAGGTAAAAAAAAGAGTAAAATCGAAGAGAAAGGTCGTAGTTTTCATCGAATGGAATGTAGTTATGGCTCTTTTAAGAGAAGCATTGCGTTGCCTGATAATATTAATGAAGATAATATTGAGGCATAATTTAAAAAGGGTGTTTTAGGAGTAAAGATCCCTAAGTCCACAAAAGCCAATCAAAAAACTAAGAAAACCGCTATTAAATAAAAGTAGGCCTAAGCAAAAGCAGAATGGCTAGATTTAAGCCACTCTGCTCTAAGAAAAAAGTTTGATGGCATTTTATACGATCGTATTTTCTAACACATCTCCTGTGAATTTTACGAAAGCGTCTATATTTTCTAGTTCAACACTATCGATTTTTACATCAGTAATATCTAAAAAGCTTAAGATATAATTCATGATTTCAGCAGGAAGCGTGTTTGGTACTGTTTCGCCTTCTGGAGTAATATAATCAGCGGCATCACTTAAGATATCAAATTCCTTACTAATTAAAGCAATTTTACTGATATTATTTGCTTTAAATTTTTCAATTTTCGCTATATCTGCTTCAAGCTCTATTTCATTATGTTGAATAGTAGTTATAGGCTTAATCTTAGAGTAATAGTAAAAGCTATGATATAGCTTCCATGGCGCAGCTTGATTTTCCTCTTGCGCTATCTCACCTGCTAAATATTTTATGAACTTCTTATTGAATCTATCAATATCATGCACGCTAAGCTTATATTGTTGAAACTCAAGGCCTTTCATTATAAGGTATATGGCAGAGCCGAAGTATTTCGGAAAAGAAAATAAATTAGCATCTGTATTATTAATATTAAATATTACCTTAGATAATAAGTTATCTCCATTCTCGTCTGATGAATTAATATTAAATCCATTGTTTAAAAGGACTTTTAAGGACTCTGGATGATCTAAAGCAACAGATAATAAACCATTCTTTTCCTTATCTGATAAATTTCTATCAAATTTATAGTCTAAAAGGATTTTTAAGGACTCTGGATGATATAATGCCGAAAATAAAAACATATTCTCGTGCCCCTTTAATATTTCCATTGTAGATTCATCGTCTAAAAGGATTTTTAAGGACTCTGGATACATTAAAGCAGAACCTAATAAACTATTTTTTTCCTTATCTGATAAATTTCTATCAAATTCATAATCTAACAAGACTTTTAAGGAATTTGGATAATATAAAGCTGAGGATAATAAACTAGCTTTTTCCGCTTCTGGGTAATCTCTTGCGGCGCCAAATTCAAGTAGTAGTTCCAAGCTTTTGGGGAATCCTAGTGTGGAATCTAAAAAAAGTACTCTATCTTTCCAGGCATAGGTAGGAATTTTAGCACCATGCTCAAGCAGTATCTTTAAACTTTCATATCCAGTAGCAACTACACCAAAGAGAAAGGAATTGCCATACTGATCTTGTTCAGGTATTTTAACGTTATGAGCCAGCAACTCTTGTAAAATTAATGGATCACGCTTAGCGTGCCATATTAACTCATAACCTTGCTTATTTTTAGCATTAGTATCAGCACCTAAGCCCATCAAATAATGCAGTATGTCAACAGTGCAATTATTGTTTTCATTGGTTTTAAGCAGAATCGCTGTAGATAAATCTTTATCTAACACTCCGTTAATATCAACCTCAAGCGGATCAAAGTCTATATTTTTTACTTCCTTAATAGTTTTAATTATAATGCTCCGCTCATATGAAGTTAAATCCTTGAACTCACGCATAAATTTACCTTTATATTAATTAAAATTACAAATTAAACAACCGAAGCATAATTAATAATTAGCTCTAATTGAAAAGATTTGATTAAATTATATTAATAAATTTTAAAATGTCAAGTTAATACTATATTAATTATATCTAGAAACGATTAATATAAGTAGTCACGTTTTACTAGGGAGCTTGGCGTCAGGCTTTCTTATATATAATGGATTAAGGTTTGTAGAAAAATCTTTGGTTTGCAATTTTTTATGGGCAGCGCGGCATACTGTTCTTGCATCAGGAACAGGGAAACGTGGAAGGTATTTTACTTTTTCTAAATCTAATTGCCCTATAATATTTAAAAGGCCACTTCCTGCGCATATTATATTGCCTGATAATTTTGCTGTAATTTCAGGAAAAACCTCATTTTCCGCGATGTCAGGCATAATTATAGCCTCTGCAGCGCTATTAAAAATTTGGTAATAAGATTCACCTCTATAAGCATTTATTATGGCAACAAAATAGTCAATTTTCTTCATTTGCTCAAAGGCTCTGTAACATAGAGTATCAAAATTAGTAATGGCAATAGGCGTGGCACCGAGAGACAGCAGTAATCCTTGCGCAGCCGCCAGGCCAATTCGAATCCCTGTGAAACTACCTGGTCCGGTAGTAGTTGCAATATAATTTATATCTAGGTAATCAAGGCCTGCTTGTTTAAGAGCCTCTTCTATCGTTGGAATAAGCTTTTCAGCTTGCTGGGACAAGTCTTTAAGCTTGATAGAAGCTAATATCTCATATTCTCTTGAAACCGCTACAGAACAGTAGCCTTGGCTAACGTCAAAGCCTAAAATTATCGCCATAAAACTTGCTTTTTAAACATTTTGCTGACATTATACCGGGAGAAATAAGAAAGAAAAGTATAAATTTATGATTAATGAAAGGATCTTCCGTGCATACGATATTCGCGGACAAGTAGGTCCGGATTTAAATAAAGAGATTGCATATCATATTGGCAAAGCCTTTGCCTCAATGAACTTGCAAGATTGTAATAAAGTAGTTTGCGTTGGTTATGATGGCAGGGTTAGCTCGCTAGAAATTTTTACAGCCTTAACCCTTGGCCTTGCTGATTATGAAGCAGAAGTCATCAATATTGGTCTTGTTCCAAGTCCTATGTTATATTTCGCAGATTACATGCTAAAACCAGCAGCAAGTATTATGATTACTGGCTCACATAACCCTAAGAATGATAATGGCTTTAAGATGTTGAGCAGCGGTAAATCTTTGCATGGTGAGCAGATTCAATATTTAAAATCCTTAGTCCTTAGGTCTTTGCAAGAAAATTTAAGTACTGCAGCTAAGAGAGCTCCGGCCTTTAAATCTATCGATGTTCATAAGGATTATATTAAAAAAATTTTAGAAGATATTGTAATCTCCCCTACTCTTAAAGTTATATGGGATAATGGAAATGGTGCAGCAGGTAAAGTTCTAGAGTCACTGTTAAGCATGCTACCAAACCAAAATATATTATTAAATAAAGAAATAGATGGTAATTTTCCAAGCCATCATCCGGATCCTACCGTTGCCGAGAATCTGACTGAGCTTATAAATACTGTAAAAGCCAATGAATTTGATCTTGGAATTGCTTTTGACGGTGATGGCGACCGCATTGGAGTAGTTGACTCTAGAGGTAATATAATATGGGGTGATCAGCTTCTGACCATTTTTGCAGAAGATATATTAAAATCATCTCCTGGGGCAGCAATAGTCATGGATATAAAGGCCTCAAATGCTTTATTGGCATATATCAGATCTTTAGGAGGTCAGCCGGCAATATCTAAAGTTGGGCATGGTTTCATTAAAGAAAAAATGAAGGAAACAGGAGCAGT
>JAQSWU010000004.1 GCA_029266475.1 Rickettsiaceae bacterium
ATCACCTATATTATTACTTTCAATACTCAATTGAGTTAGAGTAGTGTTATGTTTCAAGGCTTCAGCTATTGCTGTTGCTCCCTCAATACCTATATTATTACCATCAAGATTTAATTGAGTTAGAGTAGTGTTATGTTTCAAGGCTTTAGCTAGAGCTCTTGCTCCCTCAATACCTATATTATTTAACCTAATATCCAATTCAGTTAGAGTAGTATTCTTCTCTAAGGCTTCAGCTATTGCTGTCGCTCCTGCATCAGCTATATTATTAAGCTGAATATACAATTCAGTTAGAGTAGTATTCTTCTCTAAGGCTTCAGCTATTGCTGTCGCTCCTGCATCAGCTATATTATTAAGCTGAATATACAATTGAGTTAGAGTAGTGTTATGCTTTAAGGCTTCAGCTATTGCTATCGCTCCTTCATTACCTATATTATTACATGCAATATGCAGTAAAGTTAGAGTAGTGTTATGCTTTAAGGCTTCAGCTATTGCTTTCGCTCCGTCAACACCTATATTATTATTCCCAATATCCAATTGAGTTAGAGTAGTGTTATGTTTCAAGGCTTCAGCTAACTGTGACCCTTGCTCAAGTGATAAAGATTTATTGGACCAGTTTAAACTCTTGCTTTTATTCTTCCTAATATCATCTATAAATTCTGAAAATTGCATATCTTTACCTCTCTACTTCTCTAAGGTTAATGATCGTAAATTATATATAATTTTATATAATCTTATATAAATACAAGAACTCATCGGTCTTTATATAACTAACAGTGATAAATATAATTTCTTCCTTTGTTTTCATAGCAACCTTGTCATAATAATTATAGTAAATTTATTTAAAGTGTGGTACGTCGTCATTCCTCGCTTACGTATTACCCATACGCTGCGCTCGTTATTTCTAGTACCACAACTCAACTAATTTCACTATAATTTTTAATTTTGGGCAAGAGAAGAGGGGGCGCAGAGTACTATTATGAATTATAAAAAGCGCAGCTTCCTGATATAAAGATGCTGCGCTCGTTATTTCTAGTACCACAACTCAACTAATTTCACTATATGTAACTGATATCTATATATTATTGTAGTTAGCCGACTAATAAAGCTGAGGGTGCAAACTTAACTAGAGTGGCATCAAGAATGTTCTTGATCTCTTCTCTAATTTGTTTTTCGTCACTGATTTTCTCGCCATCGCGGCTAACAGTTAACTCATCATTTTTAATATGGTTCATAACTTTATCAATAATCTCTTCTTTTGTATTGTTACCATCAAGGTACCTTAATACGTATTTTTCAAAGAGGTTGATCCCTAAGCGCTCATGTTTCTGGTTTGTTACCCAGAAGCCTGGCATTCTCTCAGCTTGATATTGAACAAGTTTTGATGCCTTTGGTTTATCGGTTAACTTGTTAGTGAAGGTTGTAGGTTCTGAACATATATTCATATAGCCTGCAAGCACTAACTTCATACCATTACTGATTAATTCATTTTTCACTGCCACACGATCGCCATCGTTCAATTTTTCTGTAGCCAATTTGACGAGTTGATCAACCTTTAAGCTATAATTTCTGTTTTCTGCTAAGCTATAGAAAATCGCTTTCATTATTGGTGAGCTTGTGGTTATAAATGTTTCGCTACTACTATTGATATAAAATTTCAATGCTTCAGTGCCATCATTAATATCAATATCTTTCAATGCTTTCTCGGGATCAACAACCATAGATAAGTAGAAATTCTTTAAATCCTCGTTATTAAGGTTTCTATTTAATTTAACGGCTTGATGGCAGAGGAGGGTGCATCTAAATCTTCTGTTGCTAATGAAATCCATATATTGTTCAGTGCGAACGATGTCATTTATAGCTTGTAACTTTTCAACTACTTTTGCCGGCATATTACCAAGGTACATTGTAGGAAGGTTAGCATCGCCTAAATATTGAAGTTCTCTTGCTTGTGCTTTCTGAGAAAATTCATGGAAATAAAACTGAATATTTGTCTCCTCGATATGGTCATGCCTCAAATAGTGATCTGGTTGATTTGCAAGAACCTTTGCTTCGCCTCTTAGAACCTGCGCATATGGCGAATTTGAGTTTTCCGTTGCATCAATAATGAACTGTAATAAAAGTCTTGACTGTTGAACTTTTTCTATAGGATTTTGGAATCCTTGAGTGTGGTAAAGCATCATGTCCCTAATACTTCTTACCATGTTCCAGCCAGGCAAAGTATTATAGCTTATATATGCTATTCCATTAGCGCTTAAGTTAGCTTTACAGATATCAAAAATCTTTTCTTGTACGTCAGTTGGGACCCAGGATAAAACGCCATGCGCTATAATATAATCGAATTCACCAAATTCCTTATTTATATCCATTATAGAGCAGTGATGGAACTCAATATTCTTAAGACCTAAATCCTTTACCTGCTTATTTGCTTGATCAATTTGTACCTTTGAAAGATCTACCCCAACTATTTTTGCTTTAGGATAATCTACTGCAAGAGGAAGAATGTTATTGCCCGCAGCACAGCCTAATTCAAGGATTCTTGCTGTTTCAATTGGCACTGGAGTCATACCAAACAATACGCCTATAGTACGTAAATTGGCAGGATGTGTTTGGGAATAAGGATAGCTCTCATACGGAAGTTCATCGTAGCTATAAGGGCTTGCATCAGAAATAGCAATATTAGTAGACATTTAAAATTACCTCTTGGTTAATTTAATATTTATATATTCAACTTGCTGTAATATAACGGCATTTGGAATATAATGTAAATAAAATTTTTTTCAATCATCAAATCCCGCTAAAGTCATTGCTTTTTTGCCTCCTAGGAAAAAAATACACAGTCGCTAAATAGTGAAGATGGCTTTTAATATTTTATTAATTTTTTAGTGCTACTATTTATTTAAATAAAGAATTCAAATAATATTTACATGCTCATAAAAAAGAAAATGGCGCTTGCCAACGCCGCACTAATGTTATTCATATTATTTTCCCTCATAGCGAACCTTAAAATATCTTCTGCAATCGATTATGAAATAAATAACTTGTTACTAGAATCTACTATCTCGGGTTTACATGCTGAAGCTGATATGGCGCATGATGCTATATATGGCCAAACACAAACCTTACTTAGAATGGCGGAAACAGGGCAAGAGGCGCAGAGCGAGAGAATTTCAGCTGACTTAAAAGAGCAGCATGAGATGATAGTTGAAAATATAAGCACTATAATCGCAACAAAAGGACTTCCTCTAGAGCTTAAAGCTTTATATGAAAAGCTGCTAAGGGATGCTAAAGAATATGTTGTAATATCAAAAAATATTCTCGCAGGAGTTAAAAATCATTTAAGCAATCTCGCATCGCTGGAAGATAGTTTTACTAATAAATATTTCTCCATGCAAGAAGCGGGCGGAGAGCTGGATAACTCGCTTGATAAATGGCGGATTAAAATAAAACAAGAATCAATAGAATTCATTAAATATACTAAAGTTGTAAACACTGTAATGTCTTTAGTCTTAGTGTTTTTATTAGCATTTGTGATATATAAAACGAGTGTGTGGATTTTTAAGCCTCAGCAAGCAATTATTAATGCTATGGAGGCTATATCTAATGGAAATCTTAAAAAGGAAATTCCTTATCTTAGCAATGAAGATGAGATGGGGCAAATGGCTCAGGCGCTTGAGGTATTTAAGAAGAACGCTTTAGAAATTCAAAGGATGAATGAGGAGAAAAAAAGCTTAGAAGAGAAAGCTGAGAAAGAAAGGAAAAGAGTACTCAACGAGCTTGCAAATAAGTTTAACAGTACGGTGACACAAGTTTCAACAACAGTCGGGCTTGCAGCAGAAGAAATGGAGGCCACATCAAAAAATATGGCTGACTCTTCTAAAACAAATAGTGCAAGAGTAGAAGAGCTTGTGCAGTACGCTTCAACAGCATCAACGAACGTCAGCACTGTTGCATCTGCTGCTGAGGAACTTTCAGCTTCAGTTAAGGAATTAGAGCGTCAAATTAACGATTCTACTAATAATGTTAATGGTGCGGTTAAGCAAGCAGAAATAGCTGCAACCACCATCAATGGCTTATCATCGGCGACTGAGAAAATTAGCAGTGTAACAAGCTTAATTAGTGATATTGCGGCACAAGTTAATATTCTTGCGCTCAATGCTACAATTGAAGCGAGTAGAGCAGGGGATGCGGGTAAAGGGTTTGGTGTTGTAGCCCTTGAAGTTAAAGGTCTTGCTCAGCAAACTACTAAGGCGCTTGAGCAAATTACCGAACAAATAAACTCAATCCAGGCTGAGAGCGTAAATGCAGTAAAATTCATTGAGGGTATTAATAAAACTATTAGTGAGATTAGTAGAATTTCGTCAAGTATTGCCAAAACTATCCAAGATCAAGGAGTTGCAACAACAGAAATAGCCAAGAATATTCATGAAGCAGCGAAATGGGTGCAAGACCTATATAAGAACTCTGAGGGAGTAAAAGAGTTTACTAATCAGAATATGAACGCTGCTGGCGAAATGTTAAATGCATGTAGCGAGCTAGCAAGCCAAGCAAACCACCTAAACAAAGAAGTTGAAAAGTTTGTTAAAGGTATTACTAGTTAACCTGAGCGATCCTCTTTTGAACTGTTCTTCCTGTAAAGAGTCTATATAAAAATATGAAAAACTTTTTCTTATTTAAAAGAATTTATTAATATAGTATGCCGCAACCACCCAAGCTTGCGCGTCATGACAACGTACCACACTTTAGATAAATTTACTATAATCGTTGAACCGAATAATAACCCTACTAATATAATGTTTCTTGACTATATTTAAATAATATGTAATATGCTGCCCTTTGGCATAAGGTCTTTTTATAGGTCTTATGAATAGAGAACGTGCAACATAATGTAAGCAAAAGTATGAATGATAAATATTTTCAAGATTTAGTTAACCGTATTATGACCGGTAAAGTAGTTTCACTACATAATGAACAATTCAACCATAAGCAAATTATTGAATTTGCTTATGCTTTAAGTAGGAATACTACTATAACCGAATTATATATGCGTTATTGTAGGCTGGATGATTTTAGCGTTAAAGCTATAGCAAAAGCTTTAAAATATAATCAGAATTTAAAAATTTTAGACTTGTATGGTAACATAATTAGTGAAAATGGCGCAGAAGACTTAGTAAAAGCTTTTAAATCAAATAAGACTCTAACTAATATAGAGTTAGGTTATAATGATATTAACGCTGATGCATCAGCTGCTTTAAAGTTATTAACTTCAAGAAATAAATCATATGAAAAGCTTCAGGACATGATAACAAAAGTAGCAAGTGTTGTAATTAAGGATGCTGATCTCAATGTAGTTGATGGAGATCCAGAGCAAAAACAACTTAACATTGAGATGAAATTTGCTGGTGATGAAATGCCGCAAAATGACTTAAACTAATTTTTTACTTAAAACAGCCTTATCATGCGAGAGGGTATGCAGATAAACTCAGTGATTAAATACCCTTTCCTGCAACATTATTATACTAATGTATAAATTATTCATTTGTGGTTATTATATATTTTTTGCTATATTCTAGTTGAGCTATATTATAAAACTAGCTATAGTATAAGCGTAACTATATAGGTTTTTTAAGGATTATTTTATGGATAAAAATAAAAAGAAACACTTAGATAACAGGCTTGCGTCAGAAACTCTTTCGACTCTGGCTAAGAAAACACCTGATGGAAAAACTAGGCTCAAAGATATTATTTTAGAATTTCACGAGAATGGATTTGCTTTAGTAATGATATTTTTCTCGCTTCCTATTGCAATTCCTCTGCCTTATCCTCCAGGTTTTACAACTTTATTTGGTGTGCCGCTGATTTTATTTTCTATACAAATGATGCTTGGATATGAAAATATTAAATTATCAAAAAGGATTGAGGAATACGAGATTAACAATTCTACATTGATAATGATCGCAGGTAAGGCTATACCTATTTTGCAAAGGATTGAGAAATATCTTAAGCCTCGCTATAGCTTTGCTAATTCTGTTTATTGTGAGCAAATTTTAGGTTTTATTTCCCTGGTTTGTGCAATATCAATTGCAATTCCCTTGCCGCTAACTAATTCGATACCAGCATGGGGGATTACGGTAATGTCGCTTGGTTTACTTAAGCGCGATGGTTTAATTATCCTTTTAGGGATACTTGTATCAATTATTGGAAACATCATAGCCTTTTTTGCTGTGATGGGTTCTTGGTATTTAGTAAAGGCTGTATTTAATTATATATTTAATTTTTAATTAGGAGTTCTAAATGACTGTATTTGTTGGAAAAGAAGCGTATAATTTTACTTCTGTAACAGTAATGCCTGACAATTCTATTGATGCTAAATTTAATTTAAAGGATTATTGCGCTGGACAAAAATGCGTACTTTTCTTTTATCCGCTTGACTTTACTTTTGTATGTCCTTCAGAGATTATTGCCTTCCATAATAAGCTTGGTGAGTTTGCATCACGCAAGACTAAAGTTGTGGCTGTAAGTGTGGATTCACATTTCTCGCATATAGCCTGGAAAAATACGCCAGTAACTAAGGGTGGAATAGGACAAGTACAATTTCCTATAGTTTCAGATTTGAATAAAACTATTTCATCAGCTTATAATGTGCTTGTGGAAGCGGGAATGGCTTTAAGGGGAACATTTATTATTGATGAAGACTTTAAACTAAGACATATCACTGTAAATGATTTTCCTTTAGGGCGTAATGTTGATGAAGCAATAAGAATCATTGATGCTATAGATTTCTACAATGAATGTGGAGAAGTCTGCCCAGCAAACTGGAGAAAAGGTGCTGAAGGAATGAAACAAACTGCTGAAGGCGTAGCTGATTATCTTACCTCTAATGCAGATAAATTATAAATATATAGTAAAATAGGAGGGGGAAATGCTTGCAACAATTTTAAGTACAGTAAAGCATTCTCCAACCTATAATGCAGAGACGATAGAAATACTTAGGCTTATCAGAAGTGAAAATGTAGGGACTCGAACCTTTTATTCCCTTCTTCAGCTCTATGGCGACGCTAAAACTGCTTTAGAAAATATTGTTGAGCTTTCTCTTAAGGGCGGAAGGCAAAAGCCGATTTCAATTTTTTCTAAAACTGCAGCAGAGAAGGAAATTGAACAATTAGCTAAAATCGGTGCAAGGCTAATAACATATAAGGACAACGATTATCCTTATTTACTCAAACATATTCCAGATGCTCCCCCGGTTATTACCGTACTTGGTAATCCAAAATTATTAAGTAGAGAATCCGTTGCAGTCGTTGGCGCCAGGAATTCATCTGGTAACGGTACATTATTTGCTGAGAGAATTGCCAAAGCATTAGGAGAGCAGGGGTATAATGTAGTCTCAGGGCTTGCCCGCGGGATTGATACTGCAGCGCATAAAGCAGCCCTCGCTACTGGAACAATAGCCGTTATTGCGGGCGGCATAGAGCATATATATCCGCCTGAAAATGAAGATTTATATAGGAAAATAGCTGAGGAAGGGGCTATAATTGCCGAGCTTCCTATTGGCTCAGTACCTAGAGCCCAGCATTTTCCCCAGCGTAACCGGATAATTTCTGGCATATCCCTTGCAACAATAGTCGTAGAAGCAAACTTAAAATCGGGATCTCTTATAACAGCACGCCTTGCTAATGAGCAGAATCGTGAGGTTTTTGCCGTACCAGGTTTCCCGCTAGATCCGAGGGCACAAGGTACTAATAGACTTATAAAGCAAGGAGCTCAGCTTATAGAATCTATTGACGATTTACTCGAAAGCTTACCAAAAGAAAACGTGCAATTACGCTTTGAAGATATTAGTAATAATAATTTTACGCCAATAAGATCACTTATTATAGATGAGAAAACACTTTCGGTTGCAAGAATGAAGGTATCACAGCTTCTTTCTTCTTGTCCTATAGAAATAGATATGTTATTAAATCAAAGTAAACTTGAGTTACCTGTTCTTTATACAATCCTGCTTGAGCTTGAACTCGCTGGTAAGCTTGAACGACATTCTGGTAATAAAGTATCCCTTAAATACGATATAAAATGAAATTAGTAATAGTTGAATCACCGGCAAAAGCCAAAACCATAAATAAATACTTAGGTAAAGATTTTAAAGTTGTTGCCTCTTTTGGCCATGTTAGAGATCTGCCTGCAAAAAATGGCTCTGTTGTACCAGAAGAAGATTTTGCGATGAAGTATGAGGTAACTTCAAGTGCTTTAAAACCAATTAAAGCTATTTGTGATTCAGCAAAAGATAGTGAGCAAATATTCCTTGCAACCGACCCCGATAGGGAAGGAGAGGCTATTTCTTGGCATATTGCAGAAGTATTAAGGCAAAAAAAAGCCTTACGTAAAGAGACTTTGGTAAAAAGGGTTGCTTTTAATGAGATCACAAAAAAAGCAGTGCTAAGCGCCATTGGCGAGCCACGAGATATCGATGAGCACTTAGTCAATGCTCAGCAAGCAAGGCGCGCTCTTGATTATTTAGTAGGCTTTAATTTATCACCAATTCTTTGGCGTAAGCTACCAGGTAGTCGTTCTGCTGGGCGGGTACAGTCTGTAGCTTTAAGACTTATTTGCGAGAGAGAAACAGAAATAGAGAATTTCGTTACAGCAGAATATTGGTATATTGATGCGAGCTTTTTAACACAAAGAAAAGAGCCCTTCACTGCAAGACTAAGTGCAGTTGGCGGAAAAAAGTTAGATAAATTAGATATTAAAACGGAAAAAGAAGCTGAAAATTTAGTTGCGGAAATAAAAACGCGTCAGTACACTGTTTCCTCGATTGAGAAAAAGCAACAAAACCGGAACCCACAACCGCCATTTACTACATCTTCTTTGCAGCAAGAAGCAGCAAGAAAACTCGGGTTTAGCACCAAAAAAACCATGCAGCTTGCGCAAAAACTATATGAAGGTGTTGAGGTTGAGGGCGAGACAATTGGTCTTATAACCTATATGAGAACAGATGGTGTGTCCCTTTCGCAAGACGCTATTGAGTCCACAAGAAAGCTTATCCAAAAAGAGTTTGGCGAAAATTATCTTCCTTCACAGCCAAAACTTTATAAGGCTAAGGCTAAGAATGCGCAGGAAGCGCACGAAGCAATCAGACCAACTGATGTATCATATACGCCTGATTATTTAAAAAAATTCCTCGATAAAGATCAGCATAGACTTTATGAGCTTATTTGGAAGCGTATGGTAGCGTGCCAGATGGAAAGCGCTGTACTTGATATTGTCACAGCGATTATTGATTCTACTGATAAGAAATTTAGCTTAAGAGCCAGCGGTTCAACTATCAGGTTTGATGGGTTTTATAGATTATACCGAGAAGGTAAAGATGACTCTGATGATGAGGATGAAAATAAATTACTACCTCTAATGAACGAGAACGAGGAAGCGCAGCTTAAAGAAGTTAACCCTTCGCAGCATTTTACAGAACCTCCACCAAGATATTCTGAAGCAAGTTTAGTAAAAAAACTAGAAGATCTAGGTATTGGCAGGCCGTCAACTTATGCCTCTATAATTTCTGTTATTCAAGATAGGCAATATGTACGATTAGAGAAAAAACGATTTATCCCTGAAGAGAGAGGGAGGGTTGTGACGGCTTTCTTAAGTTCCTTCTTCCCAAGATATGTCCAGTATGAGTTTACGGCTAACCTTGAGAATGAGCTCGATGATATTGCTGAAGGTAACCTGAACTGGAAGGAATTTTTACGTAAATTCTGGGTAGACTTCAATGGAAATGTTGGAGAGGTTAGCAAGCTTAGGACTGCTGAAGTGATAGATGCCTTAAACGAGCTCCTTGCAAGCCATTTATTTCCGCAAAAAGAAGATGGGTCTGATCCACGCGCCTGCCCCTCATGTAAGGCTGGTAAGCTTGGTCTACGGCTTGGAAAATTTGGCGCTTTTCTTGCTTGCAGTAGTTACCCTGACTGTAGTTTTACAAGGCAGATAGATAAAGATGAAGAGGTCCAGGAAATCCCGCAAGAGCAAGAAGATGAGCTGCTTGGTAAGGACCCAGCTACGAATCAGCCGATATATCTTAAGAAGGGCCCTTACGGCTGGTATGTGCAACTAGGTGATAAGCCACAAGAGAAGGGAGCAAAACCAAAAAGGGCAGCGCTTCCTGCGGGGGTTGATCCGAAAACCTTATCCATTGAAATAGCAATCCAGCTTCTTAGTCTTCCAAAGCTTATTGGCAAGCATCCTGAAACAGGCGAGGATATATTAATGAATATCGGTAAATTTGGACCATATGTTAAGCATAAAAATAAGTTTTATTCAATTCCAAAGGACGAAGACCCTTTTAGCATAGGTATCAATAGAGCGGTAGTATTAATCGGTGAAGCTGGGAAGTAATTCTCTTCATCACCGAAGTTAGCCCTATAATTTTTTGCAAATTAGCCTATAAAAATAGCTGATTTTTTTTTCAAAATTCCTTATTATGCGCAAGACCGCTAATAATTATAGGATGAAAATGATTAATTTCTCGAATCTACTTATACCACCAATATTATTTTTCCTATTAGGCTTTATTGCACGGATTATTAAATCTGATTTAGAAATCGCCCCAAGTCTTATCAAGACTTTATCATTATATTTAATTATTGGTATTGGAATTAAAGGTGGCATCGAACTTAAAGAGGCTTCTCTTTATGATTCCTTATTGGCTATAACTGTAGCTTTAGTACTAGGTTTTAGCCAGCCTATCATAGCCTATTTTATATTAACAAAGGCAACAAGCCTAGATAAGCTCAACAGTGCGGCTATTGCTGCGCATTATGGGTCAGTAAGCGTTGGAACATTCCTCTCGGCTATCGCATTTTTAAATATCCAAGGAATAAGCTTTGAGTCGATTCCGCTAATAATGCTAGCTGTAATGGAGTTTCCAGCCATTTTTATTGGCTTGATATTAGCACAACTTGCTAGAAGCGAAACTAATATTACTGGCTTAAACACTGAAGGAAGATCGATATTGACAAAGATTTTACCGATTATAAAAGATACTCTCACCAATGGCTGTGTGGTATTATTAGTAGGGGGTATCATTATTGGCATAATAGCAACTCCATTAAGCCTAGGTTCAGTAAACAAGTTTTATTCTGATATGTTCAATGGGGTTTTGACCTTATTTTTACTAGGTATGGGCTTAGAGGCCGCAACCCATGTACATAGTTTCCAAAAAGTAGGTAAAGCCTTATTCGCTTTTGGGATATTAATGCCTATATTCAGCGGTTGCATTGGAGTTGTTATCGGTCATGAGATTCTTGGCTTTAGTTTAGGCGGCAGCATTTTAGTGGCAGTTCTTGCAGCAAGTGCATCTTATATCGCAGTTCCACCTGCGGTGTTAGTCTCTATACCCGAGGCAAGTCCTTCATATTATCTAACGCTTTCTTTAGGGATTACTTTTCCTTTTAACGTACTGATTGGCATTCCACTTTATACTAGGGTAGCTGAATTACTAATAGGGTGATATAGTAAATTTATTTAAAGTGTGGTATGTCGTCATTCCTTGCTTACGTATTACTCATACGCTGCGCTCGATATTTCTAGTACCACAACTCAACTAATTTCACTATAGATATTAACTTCGCTAGACATAAGCGGAATATCAGCAACCATTCTAAGGAAATAAATAAGTAAAAACAGCAAAGCGATGATGCCTTGCTGTTTCTCCCCTCTCTTAAGCGTATTGCTTGTTATATACGCCTTCTAATCTAAGAGCGTTTTTGGCTTTTACCTTGGTTGCCTTTCCTTCTTTCTTCTTCGTTACTGGCAAAAGATTTAGTAGTTTGAGAGAATTGTTGAGACCTCTGAAGCAAGTTACCTGATTTCTTTACAGAGCTATCTCTTTTAGCTTCAGACTCCTTGCTCTGTTTAACTCTTTCTTCAACTAATAGAGAATTGTATTTTTTTGGCTCATGGGCACTAGAAACCGTAACTTCAGGTGTTGACCTTCCTACTTTATAACCACCAGCGCCCCCTGAGCCACCGCCGCCTCTGCCATCTCTGTTATGGTTACTTTTTCCGCCAAAGGCATTTTTAAGGAAGTCTTTAATTTTGCCAAAGAATTTTACCGTGGCTTCAAATATATTATTAAAGAAATTCTTTATACCCTCTCCAAAAGAGTTGCCTGGGCCTTTTCTACGTTTCGAGAAAGGCTCAGGATTTCGTCTATCTATTTCATCTAGAGCGTCTAAGAGTTTTTTTTCTAAATTTTCAGCTCTTTCCAACACCTCATCCCAGCCTTTAGAGGTCTCTCTTCCTAATTTCTCAACGCCACGCTGCCAGCTATCTTTTCCTTCTAAAGAATCACTTAAATCTTGTACAGCTTCACTAAGGTTAGTCTTTTTAATTTCCCTTTTTGCTTTTTTAGTATCGCCATCGAGCAATGCGCTAACGGCTTTGTCAGCCCTTTTAGCATCCTCACTAGCTAGATCTACAAAATCTTCAATATCATCCTTTGTATTTCTAAAAAATCTCCTTATCTTGTTTCGTAAACTTGGCATAAATTCCTCAAATTTGTTATATGAACCAATTATATATCAAAGGAATTAATAAAAGGTTAATATATTACTATAATAAATTTTTATTAAAATTTTTCTGTGAACTTTATCGAAACTTCAGCTTAAGCAGATACTGCTTGCTTAAGCTTGAAATAAAACATTAGAGGTTGAAAAAAGCTCTTTATTGGCTTATCTGGTTTTTTCCAATAGCGCTACTTCGTTTCGATTGCTCTCTATTTCCCCAGTTTTTTCCAACTTGTTTGAATTTTTCTGCATTTTTGAGTAAGCTTGGTGACATTTCTTTTAAGGGAACTGTAGTACCTTTTTCGGTAAGTAAGTTATTGCTTAAATTTTGTCTATTGGCTCGATTAGGACTCGCTTGAGCTTCACTAGATCTACTACCAGCTGTGCCTTTTTTTTGCTTATTTTTGAATTTGCCTGTAAAATAAGATTTTGCCATATTGACTAAACTTACAACTTTCTCAAAAATATTTTTTATAGCCTTAAGAAAAGGATTTGCAGTTTTATCCAATTTCCTTAAAAAATCCTCATTAACTTTAGATTCTAATTCGCTATATTTTTTTTTACTCATAATATCTATTCCTCAAAATTTTATGTAATCAACATATTAATATAGAATAGTTAATAAATGGTTAATAGCTTTTGAATTGAAGAACAGGTATGTAATTAAGGTTTTTTGGTATGTTTAGAGGAGGGGATTGTTCACTTTGTTCACCCCTTGCCTTTTCAAGGCTGCAGGGCCACCTTCGGTGTCGCTTTGCTTGCAGCTTCAGCTCCGAACCCCTTTGATCGGGCTTCAAATCTATCATAGACTTTAATTAATATAATTTATATGTCAAGGCGCGCTAAAGCTTTATTACTTGACATATAAATTATATTAATTATGGCGGAGAGGAGGGGATTCGAACCCCTGACACGTTGCCGTGAACACGCTTTCCAGGCGTGCGCCTTAAACCACTCGGCCACCTCTCCTTAAAGGATGGAAAGGAATATATACTACATTAAGCACTTATGCAAGATCAAACAGATAAAATATAGGCTTATTGTTCTTTTGAATTGAGCTTATAAGTATTTAGCTTTTTGATTATCTCTTCAGTAGCTTTTTGGGTCCTTATTGCTAAACTTTTAACTTCAGATGAAACTACTGCAAACCCCTTACCTTCTTCGCCGAATCTCGCAGCCTCAATAGCAGCATTAAGGGATAACAAGTTAGTTTGCGATGCAACTTCGCTTATTACATTAACTACATGGCTAATTGAGTTCAATGCTTCTGTTAAGGTAGCCATAGCTTCTTGGGCTTGTTGTTTCACCCTGACGTTATCTGTAATATCACTAGCGTATTTAACAACCTTATATGGCTTCCCATCAAGATCTAATATAGTGTTATATGAGGCTTGAATCCATATTTCTTTTCCACCTTTAGCTAGCCTTTTAAATTCTGATGATTTATATTCCCCTTTTCGTAAACTTTCCCAAAATTGTTGGTACTCTGGACTCGAATAAAATTCCTTGCTGACAAATAATGAATGATGTTGACCTTTAATCTCATCAATGCTATAGCCCATTAAATTTAGGAAATTATCGTTTGCAGTTAATATGGCGCCATCCATGTTAAACTCAATAACGGCTTGCGATTTATTGATGGCGTCTATCTGCCCTTTAAAGTTAGCACTTTTAAGTTTTTGTTCAGTTACATCAGATGCATATTTTACGACTTTATATGGTTTTCCATTGGGGTCGAATATTGGGTTATAGGTTGCTTGAATCCAAACTTCTTTTCCACCTTTACCTATTCTTTTAAACTCAGCAGACTTAAACTCTCCCTTCTTAAGTTGATTCCAAAAACTTTTATATGATTCACTTGAGCGAGCATGCTTTTCTACAAACATAGAATGATGTTGGCCTTTTATTTCTTCCAGGCTATAGCCCATTGCAGCTAAAAAATTTTCGTTAGCAGAAATAATTGTGCCATCAATATTAAACTCAATAACGGCTTGAGATTTACTGATAGCATTAATCTGACCTGAGAGATCATTATTAATGAGTTTTTGCTCTGTAACGTCAGAAGCATATTTTACGACCTTGTATGGCTTACCCTTCAGATCAAATATTGGATTATATGAGGCTTGAATCCAAACTTCCTTTTTATCGCGAGTGAGGCGTTTAAATTCAGCAGACTGGTATTCACCTCGTCTTAAGCTATTCCAAAATTCCTTATATTCATTACTTCGACTATATGATTCGTCAACAAACAGACTGTGATACTGCCCTTTAATTTCTTCAAGGCTATAGCCCATTGTTTCTAAGAATTTATCGTTTGCAAAAATAATTGTGCTATCCATATTAAATTCTATGACGGCTTGCGATTTATTAATGGCGTCAATCTGTCCTCTAAAATCTGCGTTAGCAACTTTTTGCCGGGTAACGTCAGAAGCGTATTTGACAATCTTATGTGGCTTACCATTAATGTCTAATATTGGGTTATAGGAGGCTTGAATCCATACTTCTTTTCCATTTTTCCCTATTCTTTTGAATTCAGCCGAGTGATATTCTCCTCTTTTTAGCTTTTCCCAAAAATTTTTATATTCCAGACTAGATTTATTTTGCTCGTCAACAAACATACTATGATGCTTGTCAACAATTTCTTCCAGCTTATAGCCCATCGCATCAAGAAAATTTTGATTAGCAGTTTGGATATAACCCTCTAAGTTAAACTCTATAACTGCTTGAGATTTATTTATAGCTTCTATTTGTCCTGCAAGGTCAGCGTATTTAAGTACTTTATAAGGCTCACCTTTATTATTTTTAAGAGGTATATACGAAGCTTGAATCCACACTGGTTTATTGCTTTTACCGAATCTTTTAAAATCTGCACTGTAAGCCTTGCCATTCTTGAGCATCTCCCAAAAACTCTTATAAGCGTTACTGTTTGCGTAGGTTGGCTCTAAAAATATACTATGATGACGTCCTTTAATTTCCTCTAAGTTATAACCCATTATGTTTAAAAAAATTTCATTAGCGTTCAGTATTTCTCCACTCATACTGAATTCAATAATTGCTTTTGAATTATTTAAAGCACTGAGCTTAACAAATGATTCTCTAACGCCGGTTAACCACATAACTTACTCCTTACAAAAAATATTTATTTTAGATAAAAAGTATTAATATTTAGTAAATATTTATCAAAAAATTTTGCTATATAAATTTTTCTTGAGGTATATGTACAATAGTATCAAGGATTCAAGCATATGCTTAATAAATATATAATGCATTAATTGAGGGTATATCTTAGTTTACATTGCAAAAATTCTTCTCCAAAATTCTATAGAGGTGATTTATGCCAACAAATAATCCAAAGTTAAAAAATTCATTTAGAAGAAGACCTCTCAAAAATATCAATGAGCTTTATAACGAAATAGATGGCTGTCACGATTATATAATAAAGCTATTAGAAGCTATATCCGATAATGATTACGATAAAACTAAGCAATTAATAGAAGAAGGTACGCCGATTTATGCAAGATATAAGAACCAAATGACTGCATTGCATTTTGCTGCAAAAGAAAAAAATTACGACATCCTCAAATTATTAATAGAGTCAGGCGCCAATACTAATGCCGTAGATAACAACAAAGAAACTATTCTTCACTATTTCATGGACAGTCACGATCCTCAAATTGTTTCTTACTTAATAAGACATGGCGCAAATATAAATACGCAAAATATCGATAAGTCGACTCCTTTACATTTAGCGGCTAAGAACCGGGCTTATAATATTGTAGAAATACTACTTGAAAATAACGCAAAACAAAATTTATGTGACAAAAATAATACAACACCTCTTCACATTGCCGTAAGGGAAAAATGCCTAGTTATGGCGCATATGTTAATACAGCATAAAGCCAATATTAATGCTAAAGATATCGAAGGTCATACTCCTTTGCATTATGCAGCAATATCTGGGCACCTCGATATGCTATCGTTCCTTATCCTTGCAGGGGCCAGTCTTGATGCTCGTGATATTAGAGGAGTTACCCCGCTTCAATTAGCTTTAAAATTTAAACATAATGATATTGCAAAAGCTTTAGTAGAAAGCGGCGCTGACGTTAATTCAATCGATAATCAAGGTAAAAGCGTTTTAGATTATTGTCCCTTAATGGATAACCGAGATATGACCAGCTTCTTAGTTAAAAGAGGTGCAAAAACAAAACCCATTATCCCCTCTGAATTACTTAGAGCGGAATTTTATGAAGATATCGCTATTGAAAAACCAATGGATAATTTTAATAATGACTATCCTTTGATAATTGCAGCTAAAGAAGGCAGGGATTATGATGCTATATTTTTAATCGAAAATGGCGGAGATATTAATGGAGTAGATAGCAACGGCATTACAGCTTTACTTTATTACGCACAATTAAATAATATAAAAATGGCACAACTTCTTATAAATAGAGGTGCAAAGCTTGATGTTAAGGATAATTGCGGGCTTACAGCTCTGCATTATGCTGCATGCTATGGTTATGACGAAATGGGTAAATTATTGTTAGAAAATAACGCAAATATTGATACTCAAGATAATAGTGGCTGGACTCCGCTTCACTCAGCAATAGCTTATGATAACTTATCTTTTGCCGATCTGCTAATAAGAAATGGTGCAGATTTATTAATACAAACGACTAGATCAAATATACAAAATATCTATCAAGTTGGTCAAATTGCCTTAGAGAACTCTTCCCCAGAATGGGTTTTCAAAAATTATACTATTTCCTCCTTAAAAGAATGTTCTATTAAGGGAAAATTCCAACTTCTAAGGGTAATCGAGCATTATGTAATCCGAGGAGAGGTAGATTTGTTGGAGGTAGAGCCGTTTATTGTAAATATCATTAATGTTTGTAAGAGTGAGCTAGAGAGCAACATTGCTCAGCAAAAAAAGGTAGATTTAGAATATTTAGAGCATCTTGACAAGCTTTTGATTAGCGTGAAGAATTTGCTAATTAGTGAGAATGAAGAGATAGCAGTAAGCTTATGTGAGATAAAGCTATCTATGTTGCAACTATTACTTAATACAAATTCTGAAGAGAGCTTTGATAGTTTTGATTCTGTCCTACATGAAGAGCTAGATGATATATCAAGTTCAAAAGATTTAAATTCTGATCTGGATAGAAAACTGTATGAAAAGATGGGAGAAGAGTTCACAGAGGTAGCACTTTAATCGTTAGGCTCTAAAAATAGACTTCTATCAAAAACTCTATTTATATTGAAGGGCTTAAAATCTCTATAACTATTTTTTGACTTCAAGGTTTTGTATTAAGTGTTATATTATAATTAAATATTAAGAATCTATTTGGAAGAAGAGTGTCAGCTAAATATAAAAAAATAGGGGGGGGGTCAAAAATCGCAACTTCAGGTTGAAATTTTGTAATATAGGTTAATATATTAACTCTTTTATGCTTTAGTCCCGGAGATTAGTGATTATATTTTGCTAACTAAGCTCAATAAAATATTAATTTTCTTGGCTCTGCTATTGTAATTTAGTAAATTTTATATATGATCTAGACAACATAAAACCAAAAAAATAGACTTATGAAAATTTCAGCAAATTCAATTAGCCTTGGTAATATCCTTGTTTATAAAGATGACCTTTGGAAGGTTGCGAAAAAGCCTGAGCATGTTAAGCCTGGTAAGGGTCCTGCTTATGTGCAGCTTGAGCTTAAGAACCTTAAGACCGGTACAAAACTTAATGATCGTATCAGTTCAAGCGATACGGTAGAGAAAGCAGAACTTGAGCAAAGACAATATCAATTTTTATATCCTGAAGGTGAGAACTTAGTATTTATGGATAATGAAAATTATGAGCAAATTACCTTAAGCAAAGATATCGCTGAAGACCAAGTGGCGTTCTTGCAAGATGGAATGGTTGTCGAGGTAGAGCTATATCAAGACAAACCCTTAAGTATCAAACTTCCTTCAACTGTAGTACTTACGATTTCAGAGACCGACCCTACTATTAAAGGGGCAACTGTAACATCATCTTATAAGCCAGCTATCCTTGAGAATGGTATAAGGGTAATGGTGCCACCATATTTATCTACAGGCGAAAAGATAGTAGTTAAGACTGAAGATGCAAGCTTTGTAGAAAGAGCGAAATAAAACTTCAGTAGATTAAGTTTTTGATAATGGCGGCTGCCTTTCTTGAGTTGCCGCCTTTTCTCTCCTGCGATGCATTAGTTATAGTATATATTGCAGGAGTTTGATTTTATTAACACAAAAAGCTGTTTTTAAAGTAAATATTTATAGTAAACATTAGTAGCAAAAATATGCATAATAATCCAGTAATAAACGTCCTAAACCAGATTAGTAGAAAAGCCTCAAAGGTACTTATGAGAGATTATTTCGAATTAGAAAATCTCCAATCATCCCCAAAGGGACCTTTCTCATACGCTTCAAAATCGGCTGATATTACGCTAGACATCATTTCCAAAGAGCTTATAAAAGCTTATCCAGAATATTCTATTATTATAAACCATAATGAAAATATTTATAAAGGTGAGTCTGAGTATAGATTTACTATAAATCCGCTGGAAGGTTACAATAACCTAGCCAGGAGCCAACCTTTCTTCGCATTTGTAATTACTTTAGAGAAGGAAAATAAAGATAAATATGATGCAGTTGCCTGTATTTTTAATTCTGCATTTCTAGGTTTGACCTATTACGCAGCGAAAGGGCAGGGCTCGTGGGTGGAGAGGATTGAGCGAGGTCTATCAAGCGCCTACAGGATTAGGGTTTCTAATAATAACGCCCAGAAACCTGCCCTTATAGGTCTTAATAAATTTGATTATAATGATTCAGAAAATCAGCTAATATTAAAAAGACTTAGCGAAATTGAAGGCGATATTAGAATACTTGGCTCTGAATTAATGACTGGAGCTTATGTTGCAAGCGGCAAGCTTGATGCTGCGGTATTTCATAAAGCTGCTTATAGTAATATGAATGCTATTAAATTATTAGTGAGCGAGGCAGGCGGAATTACCTTTAATATTAAGAGTGGAATTAGTGATGCGCAAGTGTCTTGCAGCGCAGCGCAGTATAAAGAACTTTTTAAACATTTTAATGGTTAGAAATGAGAGGGAAATTTACTAGAGTCAAAACGGCTAAGAGTAGAAGCGTTTCATCTACGCGCTGGTTACAAAGGCAATTAAATGACCCACTGGTTATCCTTGCTAAAAAAGAAGGGTACAGATCTAGAGCTGCCTTCAAACTTTTAGATATTGAGGAGAAGTTTAAAATTTTCAAACCTGGTTTAAAGGTGCTTGATCTAGGGGCGGCTCCTGGAGGTTGGACGCAGGTAGCAGTCAAGCTTACTAAAAGCTTAGATAATCCTCAAAGTAAAGTTATAGCCCTTGACCTGCTGCCAATTGAAGAGATCCCAGGTGCGATTTCTTTGCAAAAAGATTTTTATGATTTTGATGCAACTGATTTATTAAAGGAGACTTTAGGAAGCCAAGCTGATATAGTAATGAGTGATATGGCTGCAAATACTACTGGGCATCAAGCAACAGATCACTTGAAAATTATAGATTTATGCGAAAGAGCCTATGATTTTGCAGTAACGATACTTAAGCCAGAAGGGCATTTTATAGCAAAAATATTTCAAGGTGGGGCTGAGCAAATACTTCTCTCAAAAATAAAACAAAATTTTGCTCAAGTTAAACATTTTAAACCGAAGTCGAGTAGGGCAGATTCATCTGAAATATATGTAATCGCTATAGGATTTAAGGGTGGATTAACTCAATAATATTAATTACTTATGGATGATGTTATTTGGGTATTAGCTGATAATAGAGCTGGAAATGCTAACCAAGCTATTGGTCTGGCTGAAGCTTCTGGTGAAAAATTTATTATAAAAAACCTTAAGTATAATTTATTTAGCTATTTACCAAATTTCTTGCTCGGCCAAAATGAATTTTATATTAACAAATCTAGTTCAGACGATTTAAGTCCACCTTTCCCAAAGCTTGTAATATCATCAGGTAGAAGAACTGCGCCCCTTGCTCTATCTATTAAGCAAAAATCCCCTTCAACGAAGATTATTCAAATCATGAAGCCGCATATTGCTGAGGAAAAATTCGATCTTATAATCCTTCCACAGCATGATACATTTGAAGGTAACTCAGGCAACATCTACCGGACGGTTGGTGCAATGAATAGGATTACTCCACAAAGTTTAAAAAGCCATCAACAAAAATTTAGAGAGCATTATCCGCAGCTTAGTCTTAAAGTTATTTCTGTTATGATAGGAGGAAGCAATAAAAGATATAAGTTTACTCGAAAAGATGCTGAGCAGATGGTAAAAATTATTGAACAACTTAGCATTAACCATGCAGCGCAGCTTTTTATAAGCTTTAGTAGGCGTACGCCAGAAGCTGTGAAAGAGGCTTTTTATAACAATTTTAGCTACCCAAATCATATTTATGACCCAGCAAAAGGTGGCTATAACCCATATTTTGGTATGCTTGCAGCTTCAGATTTTATTATTACTACGGGCGATTCAATTTCAATGTGCAGTGATGTTGCAACTGCTGGCAAACCCCAATACATCTATGTTCCGCCAAGTTTTACCTCGCCTAAACATAACTACTTTGTACAGCAGCTCATAGATATGGAAGTAGCAAGAAGGTTACTGCCCACGACGGAAGTGCTAAGTAATTTTAAATATAAACCTCTTGCAGAAGCAAGAAAAGCTGCAAAATTTATTAAAGAATATATTTTGAACTAAGCCAAGACGTAGAGAATTTTTAACATTTGTATAGCTAGCTAAGAGCCAAGGTTGTTAACCTTGACTCCTTGACTGCTTATTGTTTTTGCCACTTATACGGTCCGTGAATTTTTGCACCCAGCTTTTCGGCTTATATTTTTTGCTATAATCTGAAATAAGATTTTTAATTTCGGCTGTGGTTGCAAGTTTTTCAGCGTTATTACCAAATTTATTTTTAATTCTAGGGTCTACATTTTGTTTTAATACTAGTTCAACTATTTCTTTATTACCTGTTTTAACGGCCATTATAAGTAGAGTATCTCCATTCTTATCTTTTATATTAGGATTAGCTCCGCATTCTAATAGATGCTCAACCATATTCCTATTACGCATATTTACAGCGGCCATAAGTGATGGTAGATGATTTTTCTTTTGTTTTATTTGTAGTTCCTCTTGACGTAATAAGAATCTCGTAATGTCCTTATTACCAATCTCAAAAGCGATATCTATTGGGGTTCTTCCTTGTTTATCTTTTAGACTAATATCAGCTTTGTTATTTAGTAAAAGTTTTATTGCCTCAATATTTTCGCTCCAAATTGCAAAAGTAAGTGCAGTGTTACCATCTTTATCTTGTAAATTTGGATTAGCTCCTTTTTTAAGCAGTTTATCCATCATGCTACGGTCATGCACTTTCGCAGCGCACATTAAGGCACTTAGTCCTTCTTTATTTTGTAAGTTAATGTAACTTTTTCTTTTGCAGAGATCTAGAGCTCTATCTAGATATTTTTCACCTACAGGATTTAGGACTAGTTGCATTAAGCTTGAATATTTGTCGACAGTAGTGTTAACAATCTTTTCTTCCTGAGCCAGAATTAAATCAATTTTTTTATTAAAAATATCACCGGCAACAGTTTTCCTATCTACCATAAAAGCCACAATTTGGGGCACAGCAATGCTTGAAGCTAAAATTAAGAAATTATGTTGTGCTTGTTTATGATCCCCATCAAGGTGCATTCCAAACAAGGTTGAATCCGCTTTATGCTCTAAAAGAAGTTTTGTAGTCTGCAAACTTTCTTTTCTATTATTGCACAAAACTCTAAAAAGTGGAGCTGTAAGAATATTAGAGTAGGATGGAGTTAGTTCTGCTTTCTGCCAGTCAACACCCTCGTTAGGGTCGAAGCCATTTTTGAGCAAATTTTCAACAATTGCAGGGCTTCCATCTTTAATCACAAAAGATACTTTATCACCTGTATATTTTCGTATATATTGCCTAAATGCTTTTCGTAATAAATCAGGGTTTTTATAGGATGCAGGAGATAAGTTATCTAATAATACTGCGAATTTATCATTAATATCAGGCTTATTAACATCTATCAAAACATTGCAGTAAGTGGTATTATATAAAATATCTTTAATAAAAAAATTTTTTAATTTTTCATCACATATATTATTCAAAATTGCTTTTAACTCCTCCACTGTAGATTCATTTAATATAACCTCTGTGGCCTTCCCATCGAAATAATAACCTCTATTTATCAATATTCCTATGAATTCAGGGTCATGAATTGTTGTCTCATTTATTAAAACGCCCTTGCGAGGTCTTACTTCTCCTCGTTGTTCAAAGGCAACTTCTTCCGAACGGTATTTTACGCTACTATCTTCGAACTTATAATCAAGGGTAGAGATAAATTTTATTTCTGACAAAAGTCTTTTAGCATCATCTAAGTTTCCTTTACTAACATTCTCGTAGATAAAATCACCAATTGATAAATCAAAACTTATATTTTCTCTATATTGATTATTCCTTCTCAATAGCCTATCAACTAAATAGATGTCCATTATGAGGTTTGGATGGCTTTCTAATAGTAGATCGGTTATCTCATGTCTGCCTTCAAGCAATGCATTGACCAAAGCATCCTTAAGAGTTTCTACACTGTGTGAATCATATACCCTCTTAATATAAGGTTGGTTTATTAACAAATCCACTACTTGGGTGTTATTTTCTTTTATATTACTGAAAAGTTCCATCTTAAGAAAATACCATTGATCTAAAATCAAATCAGTATTTTTCAATAACTTAGCAGCCATCTTATAATTTTCTTCCTTCAAAACCTTTGAAAGATATTTTTTAATATTATAGTTAATATAAGGTAAAATATAATCATTTGGCTTAAATTCTTTACATTCTAATAAACATTCAATTATATCATCATTTTTTTTTCTTAGTAATTCGTTAAGAATTTTTGCATCATTATCAAAGACAAGATTTGGATCTGCGCCTTTTTCAATGAGTAATTTCGCTATCTCATAATTCTTTTCTTCTAAAGCTGATTTAAGAATGGGCTGATTCTCCTCATGTATAATAGAATTAGGATTTGCTCCATTTTGAAGCAATAAATCTATCATTTTATAATCATTAAACCATATATAAGCTTTACTAAGAGCATTTAAATTCTCTGGATTATAATTATGCTGTAGCTCAGGCGTATTTTTAAGCATAAGTTCAATAAACTCATAATCATACTCTGAAATTACAGCATGGCTTCTACCTATATTGGCTGATTTGAGCTTGTCCATAAAGTAATCAAGTAAATTATGGTGATAGGTCTTTCCACCCGCAACAGGGATGTCTTTAGTAACGCTTAAAGATAAACCCTTTTCAAGTAACTTTTGTAGTATTTGTACCTTGTCTTCAGAGGCAATAGGGCTATCAATAAGGTTTTTAATAACGCTATTATCAAAATTTTCCTCTACTTCACTTAAGTCTACTTTGGAATTTAAGCTCCTTAATATATTAACTGCTTTATTACCCACTTTAAGCAGGGAATTTATCTCTTCAAGTAATTTTTGTGCTTCATCAGTCATATAGTTCCTAAATGTAAGTTCATTTAGATTGATCTTAAATAAAAAACGTTAAAGTTTAGTTAAGGTTACTAATATGTACCAAATTAGCATCTAGCTCGATTTAATTTTAACTGAATTCTTTAAAATAGCTTGTTTTAAGTTATTCTTAACTAATTTGCTTTAAAACTTATGAGTATGTGAATTTATAAGGTTTGTTTATGAGCGATGGTAACCTAACATCAGATCCTTTATTCGTCGGCTTGACAAGGCCTACACTGATTTTTGGCGTCAGTATTTCTTATGCAATGCTCAATATGATTATTTCAGTAGTATACTTTATTAATACATCTAGTTTTTGGATCGTGCCTGTGGCTGGTGTGATACATGTAATAGGTTACATACTTTGCTTTAAGGAGCCACGTTTTATGGAGCTTTATTTAAATAAGCTTTCAAAATGCAATAATTGTCCGAATAAATCATATTTCGGTTCAAATTCATACTATGTTTAAATATGCTAAAATTATCTAGGACAAAAGCGGATAAAGAAAATACCTTCCAACAAGAAGTTCCTGCCTCTCATTTCATTCCATATAAATGCCATTGGAATAAAAACACGATTCTAACCAAAAACAATGAATTGCTGCAGGTGATTAAAGTTGAAGGGTTTTCTTTTGAGACTGCCGATGATGAAGACCTAGATATCCGTAAAAGTATGCGTAACTTACTTTTTAAAAGTATGGCCTCAGGCAGTATTACACTATATTTTCATACTATACGTCGACGTAGACCGCTTAAGAAAGATGATGAAGACTCAACTTACGACCCAACGGTAAAGATGGGTAGTAATTTCGTTTCTTATCTTTCTAACGAATGGCAGAAGAAATATACTGAATTTGAGTCTTTTGTAAATGAGCTATATATAAGTATATTGTATAAGCCTGATACTGCAGGTGTTGCGATACTTCAGCATCTTTATAAAAAATTTCTTCAATCCTCCGATAAGAAGGCTTGGGAAAATGATATGAAGGAGATGGTGGAGAGCTTAGAGGAAATGACAAGTAGGGTGGTAAACACTTTCAAAGACTACGATTCTAGAGTACTCGGCGTTAAAAATACGAAGAAAGGTGCTTATTGTGAAATTTTAGAGTTTCTAAATAGCATAGTAAACTGCGGTCACTCCGCCCCTGTACTGGTACCAAGCGGTAATATCGATAAATATTTGCCAACACATAGGTTATTCTTTGGTTCAAGATCTATGGAAGCAAGAGGTCCTGAAGGTACGAAATATGCCGGAATTGTAAGTATTCTTGAATATGGCCCATCAACTGCAGCAGGGATATTCGATAGGTTCTTACAAATGCCATTCGAGTTTATAATGACTCAAAGTTTTATGTTCGAGAATAGGACTATTGCTATAAATAGTATGCAACTCCAGCAAAACCGAATGATTCAAGCAGAGGATAAGGCGGTATCCCAGATTGCAGAGATTAATCAAGCGCTCGATATGGCGATGAGTGGTGAAATTGGGTTTGGTAATCATCACTTCTCTCTCCTTTGTATCGAGGATGACTTAAAAGCTCTTGAAAATACTTTGTCTATGGCTGTGGTTGAATTATCAAATTGCGGTATTCAGCCTGTAAGGGAGAGGGTAAATTTAGAGCCAAGCTACTGGGGGCAACTACCAGGGAATATGGGATATATCGTTAGAAAGTCACTGATTAATACCTTAAACCTCGCTGGCTTTGCCTCGCTACATAATTATCCAGCGGGCAAAATGAATGGCAATCATTGGGGCGAGCATGTTACGGTCCTTGATACAACTTCTGGTACTCCTTTCTACTTCAGCTTCCATGTAAGGGATGTCGGCCATACACTAATAATAGGTCCGACTGGTGCAGGTAAGACAGTACTGATGAACTTCCTATGCGCGCAAGCTCAAAAATTTAGGTGCCGGATGTTCTTCTTCGATAAAGACAGAGGCGCTGAAATATTTATTAGGGCCATTGGAGGTGTTTATACACCTATTGACCCTGGCAAAAAATGTAACTTTAATCCTTTAAAACTACCTGATAACGGTGAGAATAGAACTTTCCTTTTAGAATGGCTGAAAATACTAGTTACTAGGAATGGCGAAACATTGAGCGCCGAAGATATAAAGTTACTGACCACAGCTATTGATGGTAACTATAAGCTTGATTATAGAGATAGAAAGCTAAGTAACATAATTCCATTCCTTGGAATAGATGGCCCAGGGACATTAGCTGGCAGGATTGCAATGTGGCATTCAAAGGGCTCTCACGCTAGAATATTCGACAATGATGAGGATGGCATTGACCTTGAGCGAGCAAGAGTATTTGGCTTTGAAATGGCTGAGCTGCTTAAAGATCCAATTAGCCTGTCTCCTGTGTTACTATATGTGTTCCACAGAATAAATATTTCTCTTGATGGCTCGCCAACCATGATCGTTCTAGATGAAGCATGGGCATTAATCGATAATCCTGTATTTGCACCTAAAATTAAAGACTGGCTTAAGGTTCTGCGTAAGCTAAATACATTCGTTATTTTCGCAACACAAAGCGTGGAAGATGCGAGTAAAAGTGCTATTAGCGATACGCTTATTCAGCAGACTGCTACACAGATTTTCCTTCCAAATTTAAAAGCAACACAAGTTTATAGAACAGCTTTTATGCTAAGCCAAAGGGAGTTTACCTTGATTAAAACAACAGATCCATCATCAAGGTTCTTTTTGATCAAACAGGGTGTTAATGCTTTAGTCGCTAAAGTAAATCTATCTGGCATGGATAATATTATTAATGTCCTTTCAGGCAGAACAGAAACAGTCTTGTTATTAGATGAGCTGCGAGCCAAATATGGAGATAATCCTGAAAAATGGCTGCCAGTATTTTATGAGCGTGTAAAAGAGCTGAGATGATCATGCATAATATACGAGCATATTATAATAGATTTAAATATTATCTAAGGCCCGTTCTTAAGCAACTTACCATAATGATCCTATATATATCTTTAATGCCTTCAACTATCGCGTTTGCTGAAACTATTGAAGAAAGAGACCAAGCTATTAAAGGATATTACGATGGTTTAACTTGCGGGGATGGCGGCATAGGGGATTTATTTAGATCACAATTTTCTCATACTTGCGTAACAGCTCCATTTTTAGATGTCCTCGTACAAACAATAGTAAATCCTGTTTTTGTTATACAAGGTATACTTAAGGTTAAAATGCATGCTGATTTTATACCTGGAAATGATGAATTAGAAATACCTGATCTAAGATATACATGTAAAAGAGAAAATAGAGTTGATTATCATGATCCTAAAATTAGCTTTGCAGTTTGTAATGACAGAATGCTGAGGGAAGAGAGATCAAAAACTTTTTTTAATTCAATTGCAGCAGCAATGGCGGGTAAAGGTACAGCCGAAGCTATCAGAGATAGTTGGAGCATACCAAGAGAAAAATTCCATAATGTCTACAAGGATATAAGCGCCGGAGAAATAGTTCGAGTTGACGATGATATACCTATGCGTCTAAAAGTAATAACGGACCGTGATCAAATTTGTATAGCTCACGCATTAGGGAACTGGGGGTGGACTAGAATTGGTTGCCGTTATATGAAGGAGCCTTTTCCTGATTCAATATATGATATAAATCCTGAAATGAAAGGACTTATGAATTGCCCTTCAAATGAGAGAATCTCTTGTTACGATAGAGCAAAGAGTAATGGGGCTAATATGACCTCTATCAGTGGGCCAATTGTAACATGCGTTCGTGAGATGTTAATTAGGCTTGTAGCGAATCCATCATATTGCGGTGAAGAAGATCAGCAAATTACCCAAACTCTTAATAATAGCAGAAACATTTTCTTCAAATTTCAGAAAAACATGTACGTGGCGGTTTCAACTCTCCTAACATTATATATAATTTTTGTAGCACTAAATATGCTGCTTGGTGGAGAAATACCAAAGAAAAGCGAGCTAATTATATATGTAATAAAGTTCATTTTGGTAGTGTATTTCTCTGTAGGTATAAATACCAACCATGAAAGGCATGGTTTTGATGGCATGACTGAGTGGGTTTTCCCTGTATTATTTAATGGTGCCTCTCAACTTTCATCGTGGATCTTTAGTGCTGATGCTTCTGGCCTATGTAGATTTACTGCAGATGATTATAGAACCAGCCTAGGAGGTTTCTGGAATCTTTATTCAATATGGGATGCATTAGATTGCAGGGTGCTTCATTATTTAGGTTTGAACTTCATGTCTGATACTTCAAACTCCAGCAGTGCTATGAACTTCTCTATCCCTCCTTATTTATTATTTCTTCTCGCGGCAATATTTATAGGAAGTTTTCAGCTAGTTATGCTGTCCTTAGCATATCCTTTGCTTGTAATTTCTGTTGCAGCATATTATGTAAATAGTTTTCTAATCTCATTGATAATGATTGTTATTCTTGGGGTTATGGCACCAATTTTTGTACCTATGGCTCTATTCGATTTTACGAAAGGCTTTTTCACTTCGTGGGCCAAGCTTTTAATATCTTTCACACTACAGCCAATAGTAGTTGCTACCTTCTTATCAGTTATGTTTGCAGTATATGAACAGGCTTATTACACCTCCTGTAAATATAAATTTTTGACAACATTTAAGAAAGTTCCTGTAACAGGTGAGGTAGTTGCTAAAAAGGTCTTTTTTATAGATATGGAGCCTGCTAGCTATGAAAGTCAAGAAAAACTTGCTAACTGTGTAGCAAGCTTAGGAGGGTTACTTAATTCAGTACAGTCTGCGACTTATAATGCAATAGCAGTTGATCAAACTGGAAGATTAAATAATTTTGTAAGAGTTGAAGACCCTGTTACAAGAACAGTAGGCTATAGGGAGAATGCACCATCGGATTTTAATCAAGTTCAGGGAAGCTATACTGATAGTTTTGATAACGATTTACCTAAAAGCTCTCCTTTATCTGAATCTACAAAAAAGGAAAAAGGTGTGTTCGTCGCTGGTACTGTTCTAATTTTTGAAAAAATTAGGGATCTTATTTATGGATTATTCACATGCTGCGTAGTGCTCTATCTAATGCGTCATTTTGCTGATCAGCTATCTGGTTTTGCAGCAGACGTAACAGAGGGTGTATCTTCACAAAGTTCAACAATTGCACCTACCACAATTTATAATAAAACAAATGAAGCTGCTGCTAAGGCTTATAATATGGCCGGAAAGCTTGGTGGAGGTGGTGGAGGTGGCGGAAGTGGAAGTAATGGTACCAACTCGCCACCGCCTCAGAGTTAGTGAGAGGAGAGAAAAATGAAAAATAAAGCATTGAAATCCTTACTTTACGTAATTCTAGCGCTGTATACATCTTCATCTTTTGCTAGCTTTGGTAATAGTTGTGAACTTTTTCCTATCAACGCTAACTATGAAAAGCTCAAATCTTCTAATGTTTATGGTTATGTTGTAAGCCAAATCGATACCAGAACTTATGTGCCCGCTGATAAGGGGTGTAACGTCTTCGATGGTACTATTACGATCTGCCTTGCAACTCCAGGAACTATAAACGCTAATCCGCCATGTGAACTAAAAACCTTTAATAATGGTCAGACTACAAAACTTTTTAGTGATAGTGAGTTTACGACTCAATCTCCAAACCATCCTTTAAAAGATGCAGTATTTTATAGTAAAATAGTAAATAGTATGATTTGTATATTTATGCAGACCTCAGAAGGGGAGGTGCCTTTAGCCTGTAAAAAAACTAGTCCTGGAGAGATATATCCAGAACAAGTAGAACAGCAAAGTTGCAAAGTTTCAAGATCATGCTACGATCCTGATTCCAATCATAGTAAATCTTTTTTTAATTATTCTGGGAAAGCCGTTCATTGCGTAAAAGAAACACTAGATAAAGTCCTAAATCCTGAACAAGAATGTTTGAGCGAAGATAATGAAGTTTTTTTAAATATAAATCCCTTTTCGTATTTCCAGCTTAGTTTAAAGAACGCGGTTAGAGCTGCTTTAATGATATATGTAATTTTTTTCGGATTTAAATTATTGATGAATCCAGAGAAAGTTGAACTTGAGGCGATAGTTACATTAGTTCTGAAAGTAGTATTAGTTACGTATTTTGCTGTAGGGCTTGGCACCGTTAGTTACACTGCAGGGGGCTCAAGACCAAATGATGGCATTACGCAATTTGCTCTACCGATTTTGATACAGATACTTACTGACTTCCCAAATATGATATTTCAAGCTGCTGAAACCTTGAATATTTGCCATTTTGAACCCAATGAATATCCAGCCGGTTATGGGTTTTATAGTCTGTGGGATGCACTTGACTGTAGGTTACAATATTACGTAAGTGGTATGGGGCATGTGGATAGTGCAGGGGCCTTTGTAGCAGGTGCTGATTTGTCAAATAATGAGTTCAATAGCTCAAGCCCGTTTAAAGATAAATTAGCTGCTGGAGGCGCTTCAGCAGCTATCTTTCTTATGCTTCTGGGGGGGCAGGTAATATTATTAGTATTCGTTGTAATTTTTATGGTCGTTATAATGTCATTAATGTTATACTTCGTGAGTACATTCTTAATCTGTTTGACATCAATCTATGTTATGGCTTACATTGCACCAATCTTTGTGCCGTTGGCCTTGTTCGAGAAAACAAAAGCTTATTTTGATTCTTGGCTACGAGTTACTATATCTTTCGCGTTACAGCCTATGATTCTTGCAGCTTTTATGGTAATATTAATGGTATTCTACGATGAAGCTGTGTTTGGTGGGTGTCACTTTAATGATCCTTTTGTTGGGGAGGATGGTATAAAACATTACCAATTTGCTGATGCTAACGGGGAATGTAAAGAGACCTTTGGTTATAAACTTACAGAAATTGTTGCGCAAGGCAAAGGGGTAGAAGAATTTAGTGCTTCACTATTTAAAGTTTATGGCTTAAGGAATGTAGCATACCTTTTACTTGATGCACTTTTCTTAGCATTTTTAAGTTTTGTATTCTTCTTTTTCTCCCAAGTTTTAAGCCAATTTGCCGCAGACTTAACTGGGGGTATTCAGACGGGTGCCATAGCTATTGATCCAACGTTGATTATGAGAAAATCAATAGCAGCGGCTAAAGCTGCACGAAGTGCTTATAAAGCCGTAAAATCTATTAAATGAATTAATTTCAATAGATTACCTCCACCTAATAAAATTGGATAAATTGAATCAGAACTTAGTGGAGCTAGTTATTTTGCTATATTAACCTCAGTTCCATGTAATTTTTAATTTTTTGTTTGTTATTTTTTATATTTTCACGGTCCGATTAAAAAACAGGGGGAGGGTTAAGGCCTCCCTTGCCCTACGAAGTTGAGGCCTCTGTCTTATTATCGCAAAGAGCTTTACATAGGATCAAACATTGAGCCAAGTTCCTCGATATTATGCATGTTTGAATCGAAGTCGTCAAAATGATTATTTTCGTAATCTAAGCTATCCTCATTAACTGCATCATTTAAATCGACTTTTTGAAGCTTACTCGGTAAATCAATTAACTCTGTCTTCCCATTTTCAGCAGGTTCGGGGGCTTTTCTTTTAAGATTATCTTGGGGCATATATGCTTTGATAGTTTGCCATAGGTCAATATTAAGTTCAAGGGCCTGAGTGATGAACTCTTTCATTTCCATTGAATCAGCGCTTACATTATCTACTAGATCTTTGTACTTACTCAAAAGTCCCTTAAATTTAACTAATTTTTCTGTTTTTTTATCTGCATCATAAGTATTTTTTATATCTTGTATACTACTGTCTATTAGTTCTTTTAAAGGTTGAGTTGCTTCAATAGATGTTTTTTTATCTAATATCTCTTCTTTAGTGTAAAGTTTACTAAACAGTTCATAATTACCCTGCATAAAGTTAAATACTCGCAGTAATTCGAGTTTTCCAGCGGCATTTAGACCGTCAAATTCATTATTGAAAAATTTATTGAATTTATTCCTAAAAACATTTAAACCGCTTAAACCTTTTTTCTCAATGTGTAATACCAAATCACTTCCAGCATTCAATAATGCTTGTGCAGCAGCGAACTCTCCTTGTTCAATAGCGATCCAGAAATTTTTATAATTGGCTGGGTGATTAACGTCTGCTCCTTTTTCTAAAAGTAATTTTAAAATATTTAAGTCGTAGGCTTCCAAAGCAGCTGCAGTTAGAGGGGTCTTACCTTCATCATTTGCTTTATTAACGTCAGCTCCTTTCTCTAGAAGCAATTTTACAATATTTAAGTTACTATTTGAAACAGCTTCTAATAAAGGGGTATTGCCTTCATCATCTGCTTTATTAACGTCAGCTTCTTTCTCTAGAAGCAATTTTACAATATTTAAGTTACTATGTGAAACAGCATCTAATAAAATTGTCTTTTTGTGGTTATCTTGTACGTGAATACTAGCCCCTTTCTCTATGAGCAATCTTACAACTTCAAAATGGTCGCGAATAGCAGCTATCGTTAGAGCTGTCTCTCCATAACAATTTCGGAACTCAAGGTCTGCTCCATTATCTATGAGCAGCTCTGCAATATTGAAGTGCTCTTCTTCTATAGCAATCATTAAAACTGTAAATGTATTTGAATCTCTCGTATTGATATTTACCCCAATTGATATAAGCTGTGCTACGGTATTAAAGCTTCCTTGCTTTACAGCATTGATTAAATCTTCGCTTCTATCAATACTGGTAAAAAAATTATTATTTATAAAATCATTTCTAACCTGAGTAGGAAGAGTTGATATTTGGTCATTACCCATTAATGGTTGATTAAGATGATCGTTATTTCCAACTGCTAAAACGTATTCACTCATAAACTTGTTATTATAAATTAATATCGATATTGATAACATAAATTAATATATTTGTCAAGTAAGTAGTCGTCCGTGAAAAATTAGTTTTTATAATTTTGGATTTTGCTAATGGTTAATAGAGCCAGTATTATTCTAGGCTTTATTTTATTGAGAGCGGTTTTTAGATATTTTAAGCTGGTATTTGGGTCAGATTTAGTAAAGAATACCAGCTTTGAATTAGGTACAAAAATACTTCTCGGAAGTATTTTGCAATTTGCCTGAATTTGAAGCCAATAGCTGCAAAGATAGCGTTAAGCTTATCGCCAAGGATGCCTTTAAGATAGTTTATGGCCATACGGCAGCCATTTTTCATATGTGAGATAATAGGCTCTATTGCCTTTCTACGCTTGAGCTCGCGTTTAATTTGCCCATAAACCCTACGCTTCTGCCCTGAGAGATATATTGTTGTATCCTGTACGCCATACCCTTTATAGCCTTTATCGGCATAAACAATTTTAATTTTATTGCCAATAAGATCTTGCGTCTCCTCCAGCACTTCTTTTAACGCATGACCATCATAAGGATTACCATGCAAGGATTTTGTATGGAGTACGAAACAACCACCTTTATTTTTTGCAACGTTCATAGTCACACTAACTTTGTTGCCATATTCATATCTCTTATGCGCCTTACCCTTAGAGATGCACTCTACCTCAGGTACATGGAATGAATAAATCTTCTCTCCTCTAAGTACTCTTTTGGCCAATAAGCAAATTGTAACCAGCAAAACTGCCCTCATAAAAGAAGAAATCCGCTGGAAATCTGATAAAATTTTACCAAGTCTAGCGGATTATTACAACAAAAAATCTCTTGAAACATAGAAAATATCAACCTTCCAACCATTACTCACAGAGGACTAAAAAATAACCTAAAAAAATAGGGGAGGGTCAAAAATTACAATTTATGGTTGAAATTTTTAGCTATTTACTCTCTACCCCGTAACCTGGCTAAAAAATAATACGAAGTTTTACTGAGCCATTGCTAGAACGAAATTCTCCTCTTCGAATAATATCGTAGTTAACTCCAATCTCAAATTTCCCAGAGGTAACTAATTTAACGCCTGCACCTACGATAAATGTAGTTTTAGATATTTTTTTCTGTGGCAATAGTGCAGAATCAGCTGTCATATCAAGCGCGCGGATTCTCATTGCTTTATTCTTTGAATCAAGCGCATGCTCAAGGCGTGCATGTATACTTGGTACTAAGTTAACTCCACCCTTAACTATCGCTTTGGCAATATTCACCCCAATTAATCCATTTAGGCTATGGTTCCTTTTGCTGGATACTTCAACGTCATCTCTAGAACCTTGGTCTCGGAATTTTCCAAGTCTAATTTTGTCATAAGCAAGCCCTATCAAAGGAGCTACAGCAAAACCATTTTCAAGCTTTATCTCGTAAAACAACTCTTCACGAATTCCAAAAAGAGTACCTTTGTTGTGTGCTTTACTTTCACCAGAATTTTTTAACCTGACCCAACCGTATTTGACTTGGCTGTTTAAGTAAAGATGTTCTTCAAAAAAGCTTACTAAATATCCTGTTAACACAGTTGCATGCATCTTATTTTTAATATAATTCCCAGTAAGTTTGGTATTTAAAGCAGCATGCGAATACGCTAAGCCAAGTAGGTTACAATCATTGATCATACTTTCTATACCAATGATTCCTCCTGCATGGTTAGTTTTGAAGCCATTAAGGTTTCTGGTAGCTTTCTGATTTCCTTGTCCTATAAAGCTTCTCATCCAAAAATTTATTGATTCGTTGAAAAGATTGCCTGCTGAAGCGCCTCTATAATTACTGTGGACCTGGTCAGATGTAACTTTTAACAATGTATTGTTAAAAGTTACATCTGTTATATGCGAATTGACTGCATTCGTAGAAATTGCACTAATTTTACCAATAGCGGCCGTTGCTGCGTCACTTACCATTTGCGCTCTCTCTATTATAGCATAAGTTAACCCTATGTACGGCGCTTGGGGAGTTAAGGTTGTATCTCCTTGACTAACATACTCTCTCTTGGTAATATTTAAAGTTTCAGACTGCTCTAAAGAACGCGTACTTTCAAAACTAACCTTTCCTTTCTCTTTATGCTCGCCTAAATTTCTAAATGAATTTATTTTAGCATCAGCAACGCCTTTTCCCTCTAATTGTGAATTAACAGTTTCTTCAGGAGTAACATTCTCTAGAATCATATTCTCTGGTATGGAAGGTCGATTTCTTACTTTTTTATCTCTATTGGTAAGTAGAATAACCTGTTTAATACATTCTTCATCCAAACCATTCTCAACTAATTGCTTTTTTAATTCTTTTTCTGGAACAGTGCCAAAAGCAGCAATAGACTTACATCCGTCTTTAATAAGGTTTGCCTTTACAAGTGCTAACCCTGGCTCATTATCTAATGCATTTGCTAATTTTACTATATTATTTTGTAATTCTTCATCTGGTAGTAATGGATTTGAAATATTTGACTCATAAATCAATTTTTTTAATTTTATAAAATATTCTGCCTCAGAGAGTTTTATGGAAGGAAAACTATTACAAGAACTATGAGATGGCGAAATGTCTAAATTAAGGGTTATACTTTCAGAGGACTTTGGTGAAGCTACATTGTTACTTGTAATTATACGCCTATTATTACCTAAAGAGTCACCTCCTTCTTCCAAGGATCTTTTTCTAGATAAGCATAGCTCGTTCAAAGAAGTTACTAGTTCATCGAGATTATTTTCAGTTAACTCTTCGATACCAGGGTATTCTGCTTTAAATTCAAAACTCACTTTAGATAACTCTTCTACTGCTTCTTGTAAATCTTTTATTTTTTCCTTAGAAAAGCCATATAGACTTTCTAATTCTGTAACTTTCTCTTGGGTAAATTTTCTTAATGTCAGTAAGTACTTAGTCACAGGGATTTCTTCGAGAGTAGTATCTGGGTTAAGAGAATGTGCTTTTGGAGTGAAGTAACGAAAACTATCAATTGTAATAGTGCCTTTTAAATTTTCTTTTTTACTAAGCTCAATCAAAAGCTGATCAATATTTTTTGCCCATTTTTCCTCTTGTAATTGTTTGTTCTTTTGCGTGTCTTCTTCTGTAGAATGTTTTTTATCTGTATTGCCTCCAGCAAATGCATCGTGGGTAAATAGGATAGCTGCAAATGTTACTATAAAAAAAATCGACCTATTTCTTTTTAGTCTTTTGGTTTTTTCGTTACTAATCGCCATAAATAACTTCCTAATATAATTTATGCATACTCTATTTTCTTTTTGTAACCTCTCAAAAATGTAAGCTTGAATAAACCTCTCTTGTTTCTTATTTAAGAATTTGATTTAGACATTGCGATGTTTATACTAGTTAATTGAGCGACAAGACATAACTTATTATTTCTTTAGGCTTACTACATAGTATTTATTAATTAGTATCGGAATTAAATTTACTTTTCAAGATATAAATCATAGATTGCGCATAAGTATCGATATTCAATTAAAAATCAAATCAAACACATTGCTTAAAGCCTAAGGATTGTATTAAATTACTTATATATAGTATATGGTACTAAGTTAGGTTTTCAGGAATTTAATATTCATTGTAGGTGAATCAAAACAGCGGGTTAAGGCTAATGAATCAGTTAGGAAGACGGTATCAATGTTAATAGGAAGAATAGTTTAAGCTAACCCAAATTTCTCGGAACCTTCATACATAGAATATATAATATATATTATGGAAAATAAGTTGATATTTTTCGTTATTATTCGCTCGAGTCAGTTAGATAAGTTATAAAATAACTTATAAATTTTTTTGATATTTCATAAATGCAGCAATAATTAGCGAGCTAAGTGAAAAGAATCCACTAAAAAGAAATATATCACTAAAGTTGTTTTGAGCTAAATAACCGCAAATCGTAGAAGCGATAAAAAAGGCTGTGCCACTTAATACAGAAAATATACCAACAGCGGTACCATAATATTTAGTCGGGATTTTTTTGAAAATCATAGCTGTAAAAATAATTTGAGCGCCTGCTCTTTGAATGCCCCACATAACTAGCCCTAGGCAGGCAAATATCCATGGTAAAAATTTTATATTGAAATAAAGTATGTTAAAAATCACTAATGCAATAATAGTAATCAATAAAATCAAAACTTCCTTTTTATTATCGATCCAATAACCCAGGCAAGGTGATATTACAAGCATTATAGCATTAAAAAAAGACATCGTAGCTAGATAGTACCACTCCGGAAAGCCTTGATGTTTTAAAAAAATTAAGATTGTACCGTCATTAAATCTACCTAAAAAGAAGAAAAAAGTTAGTATAAAAAGAGGAATAATAGGTTTAAATGAGGCTTTTAATTCTTCGAATTTATATCTTTCCCGCTTGCTATTACTTTCTAAATGCTCTGTATTCACGCGGAAAGCAATGATAAAGCTTATGAAACACATTGAACATGCTAAGAAAATCAACATATAGATATTTTCCATCAATGGACCGAAAATCCATGTGGATATACTGACTAATAAAGGGCCAATAATACAGCCAAATGTTTTAGTCACGCTTAACCAACCTAGCGCTGTACCTTTATTTTCTGAAACAGTTCCTACATAAGCATCTCTCGGAGCTGCAAATGCTCCATTGGAGGCACGTTCAATAATTTTTGCTAGAAGCAAGGTAACGGCATTCGAAAAAAATAAAATCATTTTAGACACTAATGCCATGGTCGTTGGAAATATAAAAAGAGACTTACGGTTCTTCAAGCGATCAAATAAATTTCCTGTAACCAGCCTAAGAATGTTTGAAAGAAGTTCTGTACTTCCTTCGATTATTCCAAAAACGAATAAGGATAAACCGAGCTTTTCGGTAGCAAGTAGTGGTATTAACGTCATGCCAATAGTAGTTGAGACGGCAAGCAAAAAATTCATTAAATAAACAGGTATCAAACTTCTCATAACAAATATATTTTCCGGATTTCAGTTATAATAATACTCATATTACATATTTGTAAACAACTAAATGATAATTTAAAAGGCATTTTCTTACGAACAGTCGATCACCCCCCTACCCTCCGGTACTTTGCATGCAAAACATTAGTATTTTAATGTCACTTATATAGTTCTCTATTATAAATAATAAGTAATTTATTTGATTTTTATTATGCACTCACTATTTTAAAACTTAAAATTTTACATAAAAGAGAATAAATAAAGGTCAAACACATAATGCCGAATAATATTTCATTACTTAATAAGATTTTTTTGGAGACAATCGCTCATCCGAATTTTTATAAAGAAGTCCTTTGGTCATATCATGAACAGGATTTCTTAATCAATAAAAGCTTTAGTGCGGTCCATGTTGCTGCTTATTGCGGGATTGAATATGTTATAAAATCAATTTTAGAAAGCCAAAATCCTTGTGTAAATAAATTAGATAGGTATGGATTTAGCCCTTTGGATTATGCCGTAATTACTAATCATACGGTAATTGCACAGCACTTAATCGAAGCTGGAGCAAAGGTAACTAACAACCTATCGCTGATCAAGCTTTCTCCTGAGTCCCTAGATATCCTTATAAATTCCTCGCTCGAAGCTCCATTTTTTTTAAAGAACATATGCGAGGCTGGTTTATATAACTCTCCTTTTGAACAAAAATTGACTGAACGTTTGAATGTGCTTAAAGGTAATCATGAATTTCCTATGGCTTACCTGCAAGCTAAACATAATATTGAATTATTTATCAATCAAGATAGAGTTGAGATTTTACAAAAATTTGACACCGACTTTATGGAGGAGTTAAAGCATTACAATAGCTTAGGGGATGTAAATGAACATAATTTAAACTAAATTGTAAGTTCGATGATAAGCCTTGTAGGTTTTCGTAATTTGTAAATAACCAAGAAATGAAAATATTTTAAATTAGTGATTTATGACTTTTAGATTTAACATAAGGCATAGGTATCGTAAATGTCGTGGCCTTATGTTAAATGATTAGTAGATTAAAAAATCATAAATTAATTACTGACTTCAAATACCGCAACAGCATTGTTGCAGTATTTTTTAATCTCATTTTGTAGTTTTTGAAATCTTGGCGTATTAAGTTCGGCTGAGAGTATATAGCTTTTTAGTAAATTTACACGTTCGTTGATAACTATTCCATCTTTAGTCAAAACACAAATACGCTCAGCATTCACCCACGGTGATGAGATGTTATAATTTAATTTCTCTAAATCTGTGGCTTTGGCGTTCTTTATAAGGGTTTTCTTATTAATACTATATGGCGTAGTTAACATTAAAGCTCCCTTATGTTCAGCGGTATGTGCTAAAAATGCTCTAGACCATCTAGCTTCAAGTGGAATGCCATAACCAAGGTTAGTCACTATATTATTATTATCTGTTTCATAATAATAACTTAAATCAAGGTCCTTGACGATACGTGAACTAAGATCAGGTAGCTTTATTCTTTTTTTACGTGGAGTGATATTATCATTCAAATAGAGAAAAGCTTGCTCTTCGATCGCTTGAACAGAATTATTAAGCTGCATTCCAGCTAGAAACAATGATTCTTCTCCTTTAAGATTTAAGGATCCTTCGAATGCTATAGTATCTTTATCTTTTACGCTAATAGTTTTGTTATGCACTATCTTTGCATGTTCATAGTCAATATTTGGGATATGATCATATAACGGAGCTTTCAAATCAAGGACTAAAGCTGGCCTATCAGCTATGTCTGGATAGATCCCCCCTGCCATACTAGTAAAGTTAGTTGGATCAATCCATATAGCTTTACCTGAGTTATCCTCAACCTTTACAATCGCATGATTAAAATGTCCTAAACTTGCTATTACTTTCTCATCAGGCAAATAAATATCTCCACGCTGAACCAAAGCCACGTAAGCTTTGAAACCTAGCTTTCTTAAAATAGCTGTTGTAGATGCCGCGTAGTCCTTACAGTCCCCTACTCCGCTTGCAACAATTTTTTCAAGGTTACGAGGCAAAAGTCGTCCATTAGTTGTTCGCCAATCACCCATATACCTAACTTTTTCTTGTAGTTTAGAAGTTACTATATTGATTTGATCATACTTGCTTTTCGCTGTTTTCGCCTCTTGTAATATTGATTCATAAACTGCTGGCAAAGGCTGACTAACTACCTTCTCATAATCTGGAGCAAGTTCTTTAGCGATTTGCACAAAATCTTTTGCTGTAGAAAGCTGTATATACGTCAGGAATTTATCTTCAAGAATGTAGTTTCTTCCTTCGTTAATGAGCGAATTATATAGGGGTTTTGACAATTTTATATCTAAGGTATGAATATTTCCTTTACTCGCTTGCTTAATATCAAGCACCTTATTAGGATCATTTACAACTATATTAAAAGGTAATTCGGACTTTAAACTTACTTGAGATTTCTTCCAAACACCCCCCATACCGTAAAAAAATTCTGTATTAAAATAATTCTCTAAAGGCTGCTTCAAGGTGGTCTGCTTATACTTCAAATATAATTTAGAGCCTTTAACTACTTGCGGATAAGCAATCAATATTTGATAAGTTTGATCGAACCCTTGGACCGCACTTGCTAAGGGCTTTGTTTCAATCATATCCTTCTCTATTTTATATTCGCGGCCTTCAAATATTGTTTTTGCTTCTATAACTTCTATTTTGTCGGTGTCGCCATTAAAATAAAGAGTTTGAGTTCCATAATTTTCTCTTCCCTGCTCATTCAAAATTGAAACTTGTTGTTCTATTATCTCCTCAGCCTGTCCATTAGCTTGAACATTTATATGGCGGTTGAAGACCTCAAACTCTACTGGCGCTTCTTCAAAAGTTGCAAGCCTTGCATAAGCTGGGCTAATAGCAAGTATAAAAGAAATTATTATAAGAGAGATATAGGTTTTAAGAACTTTCATAAACATAATTTTTTATAGTTTTTGCTTAATCTACAAATTTATAATTTCTTAGTCAAGCTAAGTTTAGAAACGTATTTTATAAAAAATTTACTTTTTCGCCAAACTACTAGCAAAGGAATGATTGACGTCTCGGTGATTTGCTTCGTCTTCTCTAACTTTAATTATTACATCACGCAAAGTCGCATTATCAGGTAATTTCCAATAACCTTTGGCTATCTGGGGGGCTTCAATATTCTCGATTTTACCATTATCTATATCCTCCAAATAAGACGTATAACTCATAACCGCCTCTTCTTCGAAATATCCTACTAATCGGTGGGCTGTTTTAGGAGAGGCAATATATAACAGAACAAACGCAATGAAAAATATGATTTGTGTTGATAAAATTACCAACCTTTCAAATTTCGATGGTTTTGCTACTTCTATAAAAGTCATTAGATGCATACGCTCGTTCTCGGCTTCATCAAGCAAAGTTTTAATCCAGCCATGATCATGACATTGATTACGTAAGCATTTCAGATGATTCAGCATTGCGCCGACCATACCAGGCACACCTGCTACTGTCTCAAGAACAACAGCCCTATGACCATAACGTTTTTGAAAAAAGCTATCGGCAATCCACCGCAGTATTTTGCATATTTTCAAAGCAAATTTGTCGGAAAAATCAATAGGCTTATGATGCATTCTTGAAGTTTTTTTTATCGGCTTCATCATAGTTCATTTATAAGAATTTATAATGAATTATAAACTATAATTTCCACAAAGGAAATTAAAAATAAGTTAATACCTTTCGTTTTGAACATTTTACGTCCAATATAGTTAATATCAAACTTTTTACGCTTCAAATATACTTTTAATAACTGCGCTCTTTAATGAGACAGCCTTATTATTGTAATTCTCAATGAAAGCCGGTAATCTCTTAATTATTCCGTCATAATTTTCTATAACCTTCTCTATTGCCTGCGCAATTGTATAAGGGCAGTCTACTCGGTTAACGGTAAGCATGTTTTCTAGATATTCATCTGCGTGATACAGTTTAGAGCTAGGTCCAACTAAACATGGAACGCCTAAACTTAAACTTTCTAAAGCGATCATTGGCGAACACTCTGTATTTGTTACATATAAAGTAAGGTCAGTATTACTCATAAGGTACATTAGCTCAGCATGCGGTATCTTTTCAGGGAAGTTTTCTAACTTAATACCTTCATTAATCCATGCATCATATTTGTTGAAGCTAAAATTAGTGTGACATGCGACTCTATCCTTTAACATACCTAATGCTACAAGCTGGGGATAAAGATTTTTAATCCATACTGTGTAAGCACTCCATAAGCCAACCCTAAATTCCTCGTTATATGATTTATTTACCTTTTTTAAAGCTTGATTCGGAATAAAATTTTGCATTAAGTAAGAATTGATTTTATAGGCTCTGAGAGCATACTCTAAATCTTGCTTAAGAGTAATTATCCCCTTAATTTTACTTTTCTTGTATAATTGGAGCCAACTATTGAAAGTTACACATGATTTAACATCTACCCATTGAGCGGGAGAGCCATGCCATAATAGATAAATATCTAGCTTCCTAACGTTCTTAAGTTCATTTAACCTATTAGCCAACTGAAGTTGTATACTATCGCCACTTGAAAATATTATCCTATCTATATCACTCTCTAGTAAAGCTAAAGAAATTTTATCAATATCTCTGGGAGATAGCCCAATAAAGTATGATACTGTTAAAACAGGTAAAGCTATAGAATGTTTAAATAATTCTTTAGTTGAATTAGCAACACCGTCAAATATCTGTGGATAAATTACGCATATAGAGCTTTCAAGTACTTGTTTTTCCTCAATAATACTTTCCTTATGATGCTTATAATGCTCTAAAAAATTTTTAATATTTTTATCACTTTTTTTTTTACTTTCTATGAAATAGTAGAAAGAGACAAGTTCACGTGCTATATACCTGAAAATAGGCACCGTTAAAATCTTCTTTATCACATTTTTCACTTCAGGGTTGTTAATAAACCTTTTAACCAAGCCTTGCGGGTTAAAGATTGAAGCTTTATACATGCCGTTATTTAGTTTATTTAAGAGAGTCCTTTTCTCTTCAATCCTATTCTCTTCTATAACGCGCTTTACAGAATCTTCAATCAGTGCGCTCCATAGTTTTTTAAATTTAGTATCATTACAAAAAATCTCATTAAAGGCCTTAAAATTTTGTCTTTTTAATTCTTCCAATAAATTTCTATCCTTATCTAGCTTTTTAATAGCTTGTGCAAATGCTTTAGGGTCTCTTTCTAAAACAAATTCCTGCTGTTTTAAAGGAAGAACTTCGGGTGCTATACCAGCGTCCGTACAAATTATAGCGCAGCCAGAAGCCATAGCTTCAATGACTGGAAGAGGAGTGCCTTCAGTTTTAGCCCCCATTAATAAGATATCTGTTCTCTTTAGAACCGAAAGAATCTCTTCTTTAGTTCGCTTTTTAATTTGACTATCTAGTAGTTGCTTTTCTACTGTTACTCCTAATCTCTCTAACTCCTCAAAGGTCGGTACAATCAATTTTTTAAACCCTTTAGAATCGTAACTTTTCCCGTAGTGCCATTCACCCCAGGCGCTGTTGCCAACCCAAGTTACAACTAACTTGTCATTTTGGATAGTTTCATTTAAGTTTGTCTCTTCTATTCTTACGTTATCGTATATAAACCCCCAAGGCTTGGGATATTCTGTTATATTGCAGTATATGTCATATAACCTTTTAGATACTGTATAATAGTTATCCACGAATGTAAAAGCTGGTAATTTAGCTAGAATTTGTTGCGGATTTTCAATAAATAAATGTTCAGGAACATTAGTAGTGATGGCTGATTGTAAGAACTTTGTTACATATGAAGGCTGAACCTTAGAGTATTTTCGAGCTATATATTCTATAAGTTCATTTAAATAAGCACGATAAAAAATATGTATAAAATCTATTTTTGGAAATACGTCTAAATTTTGTAAAAAATGTTCGTAATTACTATAATCAGCGGTATAAATAATATGACAATCATAATCGTCTTTGAGTAAACTAGAAATATATTGAGCTATATTATCAAATGCCCAATTTTTAACATCCGCTACTAATATTATAGTTTTTTTCATATGTATAATTCAACTCTATAAGTTATGGAAATTCATTTTAAATATAAGCTTACAGTTTTTTTTGCAATCAAGGAAGCATCGTAATTGGTTATTATATGATTATATACATTACGAGCTATATTTTTTCTTAAATTTTCATTTTGCGCTAGTAGCTCCATAGCCTCACTCAAGCTGGCAACATCACCAGGCTTAACAAGCAGACCAGTTTCATTATGCTTTACAAGGTCCCTGCCCCCTGGTGCATCTGTTGTAATAATCGCTCTACAAAAAGCTCCTGCTTCAAGCAAGCTCCTGCTTAAGCCTTCTCGGTAAGATGGAAGTACTGCAACATGTGCTTTCTCCCAAATTTTTTTTATATCACTGCAAAAACCAAGGTACTTTATATACCCTTTATTATCATATTCTTTTAATTCGGACTCGGTTAGAGAGTTTTTGTTATCTTTATCTGGTTCGCCAACCAACCAGAACTCAGCATTGATACCTTTTTTTTTGAGTATGCGAGCAGCATTAACAAATTCATATATTCCTTTATCTACTATCATCCTCGCTAGCAAAGCAAATATTATAGGCCCTTGTGGATCCGTTAATTTACCAAATTCTTTTGTATTAATACCGACAGAACACTGAGCTATTATTTCGCTATGCTTGCTGAAACCCGAATCACTCAGTAATTTTTCATCGTCCCTATTTTGTACAATGAATAGCATTTTTTTATAATTGCTTATGAAATTTAGGGTTTTAGAGATCATAAATTTGATAAGCCTAAATTTCAGCTGATTGCTTATAAATATTGTACCCATTCCAAGGAAATTATTGATAACTTTAGGTGTTTTACATACAAAAGCAGCAATACTACCATATAAAATAGGCTTTATAGTCAAATTGTGAAGAATATCAGGAGCTTCTTTACGGATAATTTTTATTATTCTTATAAGTAAAAATAATTCAGCGAAAGGATTAAGGCTGCTTCGCTTGAGCTTAATTGGTATAACTTCAAGACCGTGCTGTTCAATTTTGTCTTTGAAATGGCTTATACTTGTAAGGATTTTAACTTGATAACCCTGATTCTTAGCTTCTAATGCAATTGGTAATAAATGTGCATAAAAATGCCAGTCAGCGTTGGTAAAGATAATGACTTTTTCCATTGACCATTAATTAGTGATAGTATATAAATTCTTAAAAGCGTCATAGAAGCAAAATAAAGTTACATTTAATTCATGTCAAGATATTTGATTACTGGCGGTGCAGGCTTCATCGGTTCCCACCTTGCAGATTTGCTAACTAATAATGGTCATAAAGTTAAAGTTTTAGATGATCTTTCTACTGGAGACCTTTCTAATATTTCCCATAACAAGGAAATTGAGTTTACCCAGGGAAGCATTCTAAATTTAGATACTTTAAAGGATGTTTGTAAAGGAATTGACGGAATTTTCCATCTTGCAGCGGTAGCATCAGTACAAAAGTCTATCGATATGTGGCATTACTGTCATCAAGTGAATTTAACGGGTACTGTTAACATATTCTTGCAAGCTGCTATTCAAAACATTCCAGTAGTATATGCCTCTTCAGCAGCAGTCTATGGCCCCCCTAATGAACTCCCACTAAGTGAAACATCTTTATTACAGCCATTTTCACCCTATGCTGTCGATAAATACGCATGCGAACTTCAAGCTAAGGTTTTCGGTTCCCTAAAAGGTCTAAAATCTTTTGGACTGCGTTTTTTTAATGTTTATGGTAGTAGGCAAAACAGAAATTCCGACTATTCAGGCGTAATCTCTATATTTAAACAGCTTGCGCTAGAAAATAAAGAATTGACAATCTTCGGTGATGGTAATCAAAGTAGGGATTTCATACACGTTTCAGATGTAGTTGAAGCCTTATACTTGGCTATTAATGCTGCATCCAAGGAAGCTCAAGTAACTAACATTTGTACTGGAAATTCGTATACGATTAATGAACTTACAAAAATCATCACAAAAGTACTGAATGTTAAAGGAGTAAAATACCTACCCGCACAAGCAGGAAGCATAAAAGAGTCGCAAGGCTCACCACTTCTCGCTAAAAAACTCCTTAAGTTTGAAGCGAAAAGAGGCTTTGAAGAAGCATTAAGCGAATTTCTCTTAGAGTGATTTTTTAAATCAGTCTTACCGCGTAAAATAATCTAATCATATTCCTTTAAGCGCTTAAGTTGATCTTCTAAAGTGAATTTGTTTAGAAAAATCTTATGTGCCTTTCTAGCCTTAGCAGCCGCTTCCTTCGGATGTTTTTTTATCCATTGAATATGGTCATCAATTTGCTTAAACATAGTTTCAGCATCGGCATTATGATCTATATAAAAAACAGAATCGCCAAACTCTTTTTGTACAAATGGATGGTTATCACAAATCATTATTGTTGAAGCAGCGGCCCCTTCAAATACTCTGCTAGAGGGTACGCCATTATCCAAATGAAACTGAGAATGAAGAACAAGACTAATTCCATTTTTTGCTGCCTCACTTAGAAAGCTTCTACCATCTGAAGGAATGTATCCTTTATAGCTATCTTTTATAAATTGCCACAGCTCGGCATGCTCAAGAGCTCCATAAACTACAAAATATCCCTGCTCCGCTAATTTTCCATATACTTGACGATATCGTTCACTTTGTCTCAAATTATCCCAGCCTCCACCTGAAAACATTAATTTTTCATAAGATAGTTGCTTAAACTCAGTTCGGTAAACTGTAGGGTACCAAGACATAATTAATTCAAGTTGATCAGCACTTGAGTTTTTGTTAATTTCATTCAGATCTCTTTTTAAAAAAACTTGTTTAGGGTAAGTTACTAGATAACCATTAACAGATGTTTTAAAACGTTCTCTATAATAATCATTTAACTCATTAAAACTGTACGTTTCTAATAATTTAGGGGCGCTACCCCAAACTATAAAAAATTTTTTAATTCCTTTTTGGTATTTATCTAACTTCAATATTTTATTACTACGTTCTCCCCTTTCAACCAATAAAGATGTAATATCTAAGCCTTCTTTAAATTTACAGCCACTAATCACTTGGCTATGCTTTACAATTCCATAACCTAAATTTTGAGCTGCAATTAACAACCTCATAACTGCCTCATGGTCCCCGAGTCCCGTAGCCCAATCATCATAAATTAGTACATTTGTATGATTTTCTTGAGAGCAATTAGACTGTTCTGCATATTTAACGTAGGATCGGTAAAATACAGTAGCTAGAATTGATAAAACTAAAATGATAGAAATTTGCTTATAATATTTTTTTAAACAAAATAATTTTTTTAAAAACTTATATTTCATTATTCCCTAGTATGGTAAGGTTTTCGAGGATTACCAAATATCAACTACCCTAAAGTTTGTCAATTGAAATATTATCTTATCGAAAGGATTATTCAGGTGGAAAATAATCGTAAAATTTCTTTCCATGTAGCTATAAAATTCCATAAGCCTAACGATAAGAAGCCTAATAAAGCTATTCTCGCACAGCATCGCTTTAACATCTTTATTTTAATTATATTAACTTTATTTTCTATTTTCATAGGCTTTTGGTTAAATTTTAATGATAATAATGTTTAAATTAGTTAATAAAAATATGATGTCAATAGTAAAAAATTGATTTTACTGATAATAAAACGTCTAAAATTTTATTAATAATAAATTTAGTTATTGACAAATTGCTCACAACAGGGAAAAATTGTAAAGAAGTATTAAAATAAGTATAAAACATGACAAGTAATGAAACTTTACCTTTAAATAGTTTTTCCGAAAGAATAACATATGTTCGAAAGCTTGCCGGCGTTAGTCGAAAATACGTTCAAAATAATTACGGCATTCATGAGAATACAATTAAGAAATGGGAAACTTGCCACACTGATAAAAGCGAGGCCAGAGTAAGATTAAGCACCCTTCGAGAATATTTAACTATAATCGAAAAAAATTTTGGGATCGTTGTAACCGAAAATTGGCTATTTTATGGTACAGACAGCGAACCTTTTAGACTTTGGCTTAATCCAATATATAGTATGGATTGTGTAAGTATCGATTCAACTGTAGAGCTACTTACCCAAGAAGGGGATTATTTTTTCTTTTTGAACCGAAATATGGAAGTAACTCATATAAATTCAAAGTTTCACCACTTTTTGCCTGTTAATGATGTAGATTTAAGCAAAGCACCAAAACATATATCTGGTATTATCGGTACAGATAATTTTACGGCTTTTTATCCTTATTTTAGTAAAGCAATTAGAGGTAAAAAGGTAGATTTTGATATAAATCTTAAACCTGAATCTAACGAGTTTTTATCTTTAAGCTCAATACCTGGAAAAAACTCTAACAAGGATGTTATTGGCATATTTAATTTTATAACTCCAGATAAAGTTGATAGTTAATGATAAATCTACCGAAAACAGATAAATTCTTTAAAGCATCTTTAGAGCGTTTTTATGCTTTGAATAATCAGCAGATTTTATTGAATTCTACCTTCTTATTTTTGTTTAGCTTATGGTTTCCTTTAAAAGGCGCTTCCTTTGCGTTCAAAGATCAAGTAAAAGTCCAGGTTGTAGCCTTAGAAAAAAATATTAAAATCGTTAGTAAAATTTACTCTGACACCTTACTGAACATACGAGATATTATTGAAGATGAGAGAAAACAGAACAAAGAACCAAATTTAAAAAGGTTATTTAGAGGAAGATTACCGGAAGGAATTGGAGATATTTTTATCCTTGACGAAGAACTAAACATCATAAATACCTTAAATTCTGATGAAAATAGATATAGAGGTACAAACCTTGCTAAAAGGAGCTATCTCTATCGATTAAAGCTCAACCCTTTTAAAGTACATATTGATCAACCAATTTTCGGAGCAGTGTCAAATGCATGGGCCGTACCAATATCTGTTGCTATAAAAGATGAGAATAATAAGTTTGACGGTGCTATTATTCTAAGTATTAAATTAGAATCTTTTTCAAACATTCTAAACGATAACCGCCTTAACACCTCTCTAAAGGATATTTCATATACTATGCAGTCGGTAGATAGAGCTCAAAATATTTATGACATTAGCTTATTATATGCCGCGCCGAAACTATTTTTCCTTCGCAATATATTGCCGAGCAGTCAAAACGATATAAACATTTCCTTTCCTAGTTTAACATTAAATAATCAGCTGAGCTTAATTTATGACATACAACAACTTAGGAAAGATTTTTTGCAAGTCACATTGATACATTTTTTAGTATTTTATCTATTAGCATTAGCACTAATTGGTTTACGCTATGTGTTAAGAAAGCAAATAATCATACCTATAAGAATTTTAACAAATGAAATTGCATCCCTGCTGCCGCATGAAACAATCTCTGAAAAATTAGTATATCAAGATAATATCAAAATTATAGAATCTTTAGACGATTACGTAAAAAATATAATAATTCAATTCAATGAATTTACCAGATTAAATAGATGTTTAAATCATCAACTTAAAGCTAATACAGAGATATTAAAAAATATTGTTATATCTTTAAAAGAATCTCAGAAAATTTCCCATGAGTTTCTGGAAGATCTTTGTTCCTCGCTAAATAAAATCAACTCTTCTAAAATCACTTCCGCTATTAATGAACTAGAGAATACTACGGAAAGTTTAATTAAATTCTCCTTAAACAAGATAACTTCAACCCCTCTACTTCCAGAAATGATTGATATTTATGAGATTGTTAACAATGTTTTTGGACCTAAAGCGGTTGTAGATAGAAGTGACTATTCTAATAAAGAGCAATTAAGTTTATACAAAGAGTCCTTAATAGAAGCGCTACGAGTAATTAATTCAATTCTTCAGGAAACCTTCAAGGCTAAAGTTTATATACAAATAATGAATAAAAATAATGAGCTGTCACTCGAATTTTTAAATATACCTACTGAGGCTCTCAGCTATCTTGACACCACTATTCATTTAAGGGAATTAAGGTTACTTTTGTATATGAATAAAGGGTCAATCTCTTTGGGGCATCCAAAAGATGGCTTTCAGGTTTTAAGCATAAACTTTTCCTCAGTTTACTAATAACGAGTTATTTATACTTCTTCGATCTTAGCTATTCTTGCTATATGCCTTCCACCCTCGAAGCTAGTCCTTAAGTATTTCTCGGTGATAGCTATACATTCATCTAAGCTATTAATTCTTGCCCCTAACACTAAGATATTAGAATTATTATGCGCCTTAGCCATTTCCGCCATATATTCATTATGACAAAGAGCCGCTCTAATGTTTGAATATCTATTTGCAGCTATGGACATACCTATCCCCGAGCCACAAATTAGGATACCGTAATCCGCCTCTCCATCCAATATGCTATGGCATACTGGATGAGCGAAATCAGGAAAATCTACTTTTTCCTCACTAAATGAGCCACAATCTAAAAGCCTGAAGTTTTTTTCCTTAAGCAATTTCATTAACTCCTGCTTATACAAAAAGCCAGCGTGATCTGCACCTAGGGCGATGGAAATTTTCTTTGTAAAATTCAATGCTACCTCTACTCCAAAAAATATAGTATAAAAATAGATAATATAGTGAAATATAACTTGCTGTAAATTTTTAAATGCATAAAATTACATTTAATTTAGATTATTATGGATAAAAACTATATGAAAAGATTAAAGTTAACTCCTTTTATAATATTGTTATCTGTCTCTTCCTGCTTTACTCAACCGTCTGCACCTATAGAATATAATAATAGCGCCAGAATGGAGCAGAAACGAGTTCAAAAACCGGCCGAGCAAAGAATAAAATATAGCAATAGCACAGAAAGTGCGATTCCCACAGAAGAACCAATTCATTCTCTGCAAGTTAAGGCTACAAACAATTTTGAGACTGTAACCTTCCAAGAAGGTGATTCTTTAAACCAGCTTGCTAGCGATTTTGCTGTCAGCGAAAATGCTTTAATAATAGCCAATAGGCTAGAACCTAATGAAGTAATAAGACCAGGAAGAAAACTGATAATTCCAAAAGTTGTTACTCATATCGTCAAAGAAAATGAGAATTTAGAAATGATTGCGGAGGAATTTAATCAAGATTTACCTTTACTTGCTAGATTAAATAATGTTAACCCGCCTTACAGAGTTAATGCAGGAGTAGTTATAGAAATCATAGTTGAGCCTGATTTACGAGCAGCTAATAATAAAGTAGTCGCAAGAAACATAAATGCTCAGGAATTACCGAAAGAAAGCAGGGAAGTAACGCTTATTCCTAAAAAAGCTCCTACCTTCATAATGCCAGCTCAAGGTAAATTAAAAAAGAAGTTCCGTGAGGCCGAAGGTATTAAAAAGGAAGGGATTATTATTACCGCTTCCTTGAACACACCTGTTAAGGCCGTTGCTGATGGTCAAGTCACATTTAGTGGAAATAAACCTGAGAGTTTTGGTAATTTCATTATTATAAAACATACCAACAATAGTCTATCTGCTTATGCTCATTTAAATAACGTTAAGGTAAATAAGAACCGGCTTGTTAAAAAAGGAGATATAATCGGTAATGTTGGTAAAACAGGTAATGCCACTGAACCCGAATTATATTTTGCTTTAAAAGTAGATGGTAAGCCAGTAGATCCAATAAAATATACTAATCTAGAATAAAACATGCAGCCAACAATCAAAAATTTTTCTGTTCCAGCATATTTTAACTGGTTTAAATTGCAGCGTATTCCCTCGCATAAAATTTCCTATGCCGAATGGGGGGATCCAAATAATGAAGATGTGGTAATCTGTGTACATGGGCTAACACGTAATGGCCGGGACTTCGACAAGCTTGCAGCAAGCCTTTGCCAAAGATTTAGAGTAATTTCTATCGATGTTGTTGGCCGTGGCCAAAGTGAATGGTTTGAAAATAAGTTTCACTATAACTACGACACTTATATTAAGGATATATTGTCCTTCATAGAAGGGCTAAATCTAAAAAATTTTCATTTTATTGGCACTTCGATGGGTGGTATTATTGGGTTTGTAATGGCTGCAAAATACGGTTCTAAATTCAAATCACTAGTCTTGAACGATATAGGTCCATTTATTCCAGGCAAATCCCTGGCACGAATTGCGAAATATGTAGGTCAACAACCAATATTCGATAATTTTGAGCTTGCTAAAGCACATTTTAAGATTATTTTAAGCCCATTTGGTATAAAAGATGAAGAAGATTGGACAAAAATAACAAAATATGGCACTTTCCTTACTCCCGATGGTAAATATAAGCTTGCTTATGACCCTGGCATAGTACATGGTATGAATATTACACCACACAATGTTAGAGATGTTAACTTATGGAACATTTGGCATAATGTTAGCTGCCCTACCTTAATAATTAGAGGGGAACGCTCGGATATTCTTACCCAAGAAACTGCGGAAGAAATGTTGAAGCAAAAAAAAACCATCAAGCTATACACTGTCCCTGAAGTAGGACATGCCCCTGCTTTAATGGATGTAGCGCAAATTAAGGAAATAGAGAAATGGTTAATCGAAAACGATTAAAAGCCTTATCTAAACCCTTACAATAATACCAAGTGTTCGTAAAAATTAGGTAAAATATGCAAGAAGAATTTAGAACAAAAGTACTAATAATAGGCTCAGGGCCGGCTGGATGCACTGCAGCGATTTACGCAGCAAGAGCCAATCTGAGTCCAATACTCGTTCATGGAATGCAGCCTGGTGGCCAGTTAATGATTACAACTGATGTTGAAAATTTCCCTGGCTTTGCTGATGTTATTCAAGGGCCATGGCTTATGCAGCAAATGACGAAGCAAGCAGAAAATGTAGGCACCAAGATTATTCAAGATTATATAGTAAAGGTTGATTTTACTTCTCGACCATTTGTTGTAACGGGCAGCGGCGGCACAAAATACATAGCTGAGTCAATTATTATATCTACTGGAGCTGAAGCAAAATGGCTTGGGATAGCCCCAGAAGAGAAATATAAAGGATTTGGCGTTTCAGGATGCGCTACTTGCGATGGATTTTTCTTCCGTAATAAACCAGTGATGGTAATCGGGGGAGGTAACACAGCCGTCGAAGAAGCTCTATATTTGACGAATCACGCCTCTTCCGTAACGCTAGTTCATAGGAGAGACCAATTAAGGGCAGAAAAAATACTGCAATCGAGACTCTTTAACCACCCTAAGATTAAAGTAATTTGGGATCATGTCCTTGAAGATATTGAAGGAACTGAGCAGCCTAGGAACGTAACCGGAGCTATACTTCGCAATGTTAATGATAGCTCTCTTCAGACAATTAAAGTTGAGGGTATTTTTATTGCAATTGGCCATAAGCCTAATACAAGCTTATTTAAAGATGCGATAAATATAGATGCTGACGGCTATATTATAACTGAGCCAAATTCGACTAAGACAAATATTCCAGGAGTATTTGCAGCAGGTGACGTGCAAGATAAAATTTATAGACAAGCAGTTACTGCTGCAGGAACAGGTTGTATGGCTGCACTAGAGGCTGAGAAATATTTAGCTGGCCTTGAGATTAACGAGGATAGCTACACTCAAAAGTTTATAGAAAGTAAATAATCCCTTTAGTGACATTATTTTGAGGACGAAGCTTTGATTTTTTAAAGGAGCTTTCTTCCTCACTCACTTTCTTTTAATAAAGATTTCCCTTGACATTTTGCTATAAAATATATAGAAGTAAACAACTTTGAAACAACAATTTGGTGTTTATAAGGGGTATTTGCATTTACAAATATCTTAAACAAGCTAAAAACCCTGAACTGTAAGGGTATTTAAATTATGATATTGGCAAAATTAACTATATTCAAAGAATTTGTAAAGAATGTCATTTGGCCAATACATAAGCATGAGTATAGGAAATTCTTTCCAATGTCCGCTCTAATGTTCTGCGTACTTTTTAACCAGAATGTCCTTAGAATCCTCAAAGATAGTATTTTAATTGCTGAAATTAGCGCTGAAGTAACAGGCTTTGCTAAAGTTTACTGCGTAACGCCTGCAGCTGCATTATTTGTAGTGTTATATGCTAAAATGGTCAACCACCTTAGTTTCTATCAGATTTATCGCTACCTACTATATTTCTTTACTTCTTACTTTGTACTTTTTGCCTTTGTGCTATTCCCTAATATTGAATTTTTCCATATGAATCCAGTAAGGCTAGCTGATCTGATGCAAAGCTATCCACACTGGAAGTGGTATATAGCGCTTGCTGGTAATTGGTGCTATATCGTTTATTATGTGCTTGCTGAACTTTGGCCAAACATATTTTATATTCTATTATTTTGGCAATTTGCCAATGAAATTACTGAAACTAATGAGGCTAAAAGATTTTATACATTATTTTCGCTATTCGGTAATTCGTCCCTAATATTCGTTGGGTTTATAATGATGAACCTTTCCTCTGATAGTTCGGTTGCGGCAAAATTCTTTTCAACCGACA
>JAQSWU010000037.1 GCA_029266475.1 Rickettsiaceae bacterium
CAGGGTTATTTTTAAAAATAATTCCATACATATCGAAAACTTCACGTTCATACCAAGTAGCGGCATTATAGATACTAGCGACTGAATTTATATCTTCATTTTCAGCCAAATTTACTTTTACGTATATTCTTTTGTTGATCTTAAGGCTTAGGAGATTATATACTACCTCGAATCTTTTTTCTCTTTCAGGAAAATCAGCGCCAAAAAGATCAGTAAGTATAGTAAATCTTAAATCTTTACTGTCTCTTAGGCCTATGATTAAATCTAATAAATCGTCTTTTGCAGCCACTATAGTTACTTGATCATTTAGGCTAATAACTTCAGCTTTCACTAAATTATCTTCCAAGTATTTCTGGATAGTTTTAAAGAATTCTTCTTGGGTCATGTTAAAGAAACTACCTTTTAAATCTTCCTGTTCGTTTTATTTTCTTTTGTAACTGTAATACCCCGTAGAGTAATGCTTCGGCAGTAGGTGGGCAGCCAGGAACATAAATATCAACCGGTACTATTCTGTCGCAGCCTCTTACTACTGAATATGAATAATGATAGTAACCACCACCATTAGCGCAGCTACCCATAGATATAACCCACTTTGGCTCCGGCATTTGATCATACACTTTACGGAGTGCTGGGGCCATTTTATTAGTTAGCGTGCCAGCTACAATCATCACGTCTGACTGCCTTGGGCTTGGGCGAAACAACATACCAAACCGGTCCAGATCATATCGGCTTGCTGCGGTTTGCATCATTTCTACCGCGCAGCAAGCAAGACCAAAAGTCATTGGCCAAAGTGAACCTGTTCGTGCCCAGTTAACAAGATCATCTATTTTAGCTAGTACAAACCCTCTATTTGCTAGTTCTGCGGGTAATTGATTTAACAAAGAATCTTGCTGTAGGTTGTTTCTTTTCATTTCATTACTCCCATTCTAGCGCCCCTTTTTTCCATTCATAAATAAAGCCAATAGTAAGTACGCTTAAAAAAATCATCATTGACCAGAAGCCGAAGAGGCCTATCTTACCTAAAGTAATTGCCCAAGGGAAAAGAAAGGCTATTTCTAAATCAAATATTATGAACAATATAGCAACAAGGTAAAATCTTACATCAAATTTTCCTCTTGCGTCGCCGAATGGTTCAAAACCACACTCGTAGGCTGATAATTTATCTTTCTGCGGCTTTCGCATAGCAAGAATCTGCGGCAGTACTACTATTACTATAGATAAAGCTGTTGCCACGCAGAAAAATACTGCTATAGGAAAATAACTATCTAATTTAGCTAAAAAAGGGGCAGTCATGCTTATAACATAATTATTTGCTCAAACTATAATATTGAGTAAATAAGCTAGTTTGTAAAGTGATAAATTAAGATACACACCATTGCTTGCACGGTTTTTGATTAAAGTTAGTTTACATGCAACTGAAGGCTGTCAATGTAGTTCTCAGATCTTATAATTAAATTAGCTGAAAAGAGCGCCCTATGATTCCAGTTGAATTAGGCAACTACGCCATACTTTAACTAAAACATTGTTGCTTTTTTACACATTCTTAATTATGATTAACTATATTTGAATTAATAAAGGCGTAAGAATCATATTATGAACGAAGGAAAAAGAGAAAGGGAAGAAGGGGAGCACGATGAGCTTCCTGAAGGTAAAAAGCCAAAGCTTGAGAGCGAAAGCAATGTAGATAATTCGCATGATCCATTGGCTTTACTGAAAACTGCTATTAATAATGATGATGTCGATGCATTAAAGCAGGCTATTAGCTTAGGCGCCAATATAAATCAAGAATTCATAGAGCGTAAGTATCCCCAAGATTATCACCTCTTTGAAGGACCCTCATTACATTACGCAGCTTATAAAGGAAAGCTTGATATAATAAAATATTTAATAGAACTTGGAATGGAGGTAGATCTAAACACTAGCAATGAGGTCCCGCCATTAATTTATGCTGCAGCGCAGGGGCATTATGAAATAGTAAAGTTTTTACTAGATAAGGGCGCTAATCCAAACTATGAGCTTGATGTAGATGGTGCTAATCCGTTATCAGAAGCAGCAGAAAATGGCCATGCATCTGTAGTAGAATTATTGCTTAAAGCTGGCGCTAATGCGAACGGCCCACTGAAAAATAGCAAAATTCCATTAGTGCTTGCGGCAGAAAATGGCCATATTTCTGTTGTAGAATTATTGATCAAGGCTGGAGCTGATTTAAATCCAGTATTCGCAGGAACCAATACCCCATTAACGGGTGCTATAACAAATGCTCATCCATCCATTGTAGAATTATTGCTTAAAGCTGGAGCTGATCTAAATATAACACGAGGAGATACTGAAGACCCACCGTTAGTGCTTGCGATGGAAGAAGCGTATGATATATCTATTATAGAAGCATTGCTCAAAGCTGGTGCCGATATAAATAAAACCTACGACGACTACAATACTCCATTAATACGTGCTGCGCATCTGGGGTTTGTTGAAGTAGTTAAGCTTTTTATAGATAATATATTCAATCTAGGTAAGCAGAATGATAAAGATTTGAGTATTCAATTGATATTGGCTACGCGGATTGGCAATGTTGAAGCAGTTAAGTTTTTACTAGATAAAGGAGTAAACCCAAACCGGGTATATGTTCTTGAAGGCGGTTATATCCCCATGGTTAAACAAGAAGATGGTGAATTAAAATATGTTACTATCCTAAGGGATGATAGGTCTACTCCATTAATAATTGCTACGCAGGAGGGGCATGTTAAAATAGTTAAAGAGTTGCTTAAAACTAACGAAATAGACTTATACCATAGGGATAAGGCTTTTAAAAACGCTTTCGATTATGCGAAAGCAGAAGTTCGCTTGCACGAAATTGCTAGAACCCTTGAGTTATATAAGACTTTCAAAGCTATATTAAATGACCCAAGAGATAAGAAAGCTCTGTTTGGATTGCTAAATCCTGAAGAAGACAAAAATTTTATAAAAGATCTTACTAAATCGTACTTTTATAATAATAATATAAACAAATTGTCGGTAGAGTCTGTAAACAGCTTTATAAGTAAGTTAGAGTTAAATGCCGCAGATTTTACAGAATCTACAGAAATAGCTCTTGCCAAAGATTTTAATTTAATACTTCGAGAGGTCCGAAATGATCTTTTAAAGGAATATAAAGAATTTAGAGATGATCTGTTTACTCTTGAAACGCATATAGTTGCGACATATGATCCTAAATTTACCAACATTATTATGCAAAATAGTATTACGCAGGAGGGCGGAGTTGGTTATGGCTTTAAGAAAACGCAGTTAGATGATTGTTATTTTGAAGGGGAAAGCTTTTTAGGTCTTATAGGTAGGAGAGTTAGCAAGCTCGATGCAAATAAATATGAAGGTGAGCAATTTGGTCAAGGGGTAATATTGCAAAAGTTTATAGGCAAATTACAAGCAAGTGCAATTCAGTTAATTGATATAATTAAACCTATGCTACTTAATAAAGAAATTTTTTCCAATTTCTGTAGCTTATTCGATAGGATTAAACATATGCTACCAAGAGAAGAGGTAGATAAAGTTAAATGCTTAACAAAGGAAGTAACCAAACAGCAGTCTAAACCAGTTACTGAAATATTGGAAAATATCCTTGAAGAAAATGATAATTTGATTAAAGAACTAAATGCTGCCAAGGAAGAGCAAGAACATTTAAAGCACAAGATACAAATATTGGAAAAGCAGCTCCATAGTTTGCAAGAGCAGGGTAAAGTTTTTCAAAAAAGCAAAGAAAGTTTCATATCGTTCATTAATAAGCTAATTAAGGAAAATGAGACTGGTTCAATCGACTGCAAAGTACTAGAGAAAGAATTATCCAAATTATTTAATTTGAATAATGATACATTTTTAGAAACGGTAAGTTCGCATTTAGAAATGGTTAGTGAAAATGATGGCTTATTTAGTTCTTTATCAGGAGTAGATACTGATCCAGCCACAAAACCTGTGTAAATAAAAAAAGACCCCACTGCTATTACTTTTATAGTATAGAGGTGGGGCTTTTGTTTTTTCTTGATTCTTTTAAATATAAAGGTAAGTTGTACTAGTTGCGACTTGATCTGATAGCTAAACTCAAATTAGCAGCAAATAGCCTTGCATCTTCGTCATCATCCCTTGCTATGTCGTCTTTTATGCTTTTGTGTTTTCTCATTTTTAATTATCTCGCTGTAGTTTTTTGAGGATTTAAAGTTCTCATCTTTACCGGCTTTTGAAACCCAGGATTTTTTATCTTCTTTCATTTTCTCTAACCTATCACCAGATGCCTCAACGGTTTTGTTAGAATCCTTACGCGTATCAGCTAGTTTTTTTCTATTTTCCAGATATGCATCGATTTGTTCTAGGGTAGTTGCGGCGCCTTCAATCTTTATACCGCTTCCTTGCTCAATAGCAGTTAATCGATCTTTTAGTGCTGGCAGTATATGTTCGGCAAAATCTTGCTCAAAAGACTCGAGTATGTTTGGCGCATATTTCTCAACATTTGATGGTTTTGTAATCTCACCATGCTTTTCAATATCTCTTGTATATTCATGAGCCTTTTGGCTGTAAAGGTAGGTGTAGAGCTCAAGTCTTACTGATTGTTCATTGTATTCAAGCTCTCTTTGTTCTGTTAAGTCATCTATTATAATCTTTTTGTTATTTTTAGCGCCCTTCGTTACGTATGATCCCTCCAGGATGTTAGAGAAGTTTCTTCTTGTTCGACGTTTACCATAATCCAGCTCAATGGTATTCATAGTAGTTAAGTCTTTAAGCTTTGAACTTTGGTGTGTTGACTCTGCAAGTTTTTTTAAATGACTTCGATATTCTTCATGAGGAGTAATCAAATCACCAACACGGTTAGATAGCTCTTTTAGTTTTGAGGCTTTTTCTGCGTTAGATAACCTAGTTAATTTATATAACGCTTTAATGTCTTCAGTGAAAGCTGAAATTTGTCTGTTTATTGCTTTATCGTCTTGAATTTCTCCACTCGCTTTATTAGGAAGAGAATTATTTTTGAAGACATAATTAATTGTATCATGCATTATCTCATGCATTATATTTTCAACATTGTAAGGTAAGTTCGCTGGGTTAATTGTTACGGTTATTTTATTCTGTTTAGGATTAGAGAATCCTCCGGCTATAGCCCCTCTCCCTACGGTGCATTTGTTGGCATTAATATAAGCTATTTCCTTTCCTTTTTCCTCTTTTCTTAATTCCTGTTTGTTAACATATTCGGCTATTTGGCTAGCGTAATGAGTTAGGTTTGCTTTTAAGGAAAGATCGCCTCTAGTAGCGGCCTTTTCGGCAACAGTCCATGCGACATCTATAGCATTATTATAATCTTCCCTATCTCTTGGGTTATATGGAATGCTGACTGATTTAATTAATTCTGGTACATTATATTTATTTTTTCCTCCCGGTGGTGATTCAGTTTTGTTCTTCTGAAGCTTCTCTTCTAACTTGCGGCTGATCAAGGGGAACATTTCTAAAGACTCTATAACTTTTTTAGAATTTTCTTTATCTTTAGCAAGTTCATTTAAATCTAATGAAATGAAGCTATTAAATTTACTAGCAAAAATTACGTCAAAAGTTTGTCTTTGATTAGAAATTATAGTTGGATCAAAATCTTTATGTTCTATAAGCTGCTTTAATATAGTGGGAAAAAATAGGGTTGCCGCAACATGGGCTGGAGTAAAACCACGGGCATCTTTAAGATTAATATCAGCGCCATTCTCCAATAATAAACTTACAACCTCTGCATTATTACGAGATACGGCCATATGAAGAGGAGACCTACCGACTTTATCTAAAATATTCACGTTTACTTTCTTTTTAAGAAGGCATTTTAGGAGGTCATTTTTACCGATCTGTAGGGCGTACATTAAAGGAGTCATTCCCTTAGAATCTTTATTAGGGTTGGCCCCTTTAGCAATACACAAATCTATCAATTCTGCATCAGCACTTTTTAATCCAATAATATTTACTAAGGGATTAAAGTCACTTTGGTTGCAGTTTTTAATAAAAACTGTAAATTCAGGTGATTTAATAATATCTTTAAGTTGCTTAACGTTATTTGTCCTTAGCGCTTCATTAAAAGTTTCGTATAATTGTCTTAAATTCATCGGCATAAAAGTATTTTTTTTATTTTATTATAAATACAAAAAGCTAATAATAGATTAATTATTTGAAATGTGTCTGTTTTGCCTAATCATATATTTAATATGTAAAAACGTAGGGATCGAAAGAACTAGCAACACTATTATTATTCTCATTTAGCGAGCTTGAAAAAGAAAGTTTTCAGATGTATAAAAAAGTAAATATTAAATATCTAGAAATTATGGCATTTAAAAGATCGATTCAGCAAATATATGCATAATCATGCTGCTTAATTGCACTTATAATATTAATATTTACTTTCACTACAGCTGTAGGTTATTTGTTTGATATCCAGTTTACTGAAACCAGGTTGGGAGCTAGCTTGATTGCATATGAGTCCAACGAAAGGTTTTTACGTTTCCATGATTCGAATACAGAAAGAACTAATGATCTTTCGAAGCTTTCGGCCGAAGAACTTAGCAACTTGCGCCAACAATCTAGAGCCGACCTTATTAAGGAAAGACAATTAAACGCAAAAGCAGGTTTACTTTCCTGTCTGCCTTGGTTAGTGGTAGGAATAATTATATTCCTGATTCATTGGAGACTATACAAAACTAATTCAATGGATTAATTGTCAGTTCTCAGTTGAGTGGTTTAAGGTTACAATTCTTGAGAATCCTTATTATTTGTTTTGACTCTTTGGTATTCAGGAAGATGGAAATTAGTTTTTTAGAACCCCATTTCCCGAAACCAAAAAATTATTTATTAATTTAAATAAATAGACCCGAGAATACAGACTTCCTTAAAATGATGTAACTTCTGCAGCCAAATTCCCTTGTCTTAGATTACTTCTTCTTTTCCATGGTTGTAAACATGATTACCTGTGAATTCTATGTCCCTATTCTCCATAAGGTTACTATCTAACTGGATATCCTGCGGATTAGACTCTGCTTCCATGGACTGGCCTTCTCCTATGAATTGATCTAAGAGTTGGCCTGCTCCTTTAATGCCATTGTCGCTCAGAAGCTTAGTAAGATCAGTTATAAAACCTAGCAGCTTACTATTATGCTCTTTTAGTGAATGCAGCTGAGACTTAAGCTCGGTAACTTCTTCTTTTAAATAATTATTATTATCAACAGTAATGGCTAAAAGCTCAAAGGTAGGTTTTGCATGCTCTTCCTTAATTGTTTTGATTAAGCTTTCTCCTTTGTTTTGAAAGTCAAGTGGAAGATGAGTTTTAATTAAGCTAAAATATAACTCAAACTGGTTAAAGTCATCCTTATTTATCATAAGTGGAGAGAGGATCTCAGAGGATGGCGCTGTACTATTTTGAATCTTATCGAAGAACTTACGTAAAATCTCACCCTTGCCAAATACTTCACTAGTAGCTTTATATTTAGTAACGCCGTTTTCCTTATAATGACTGACCTGTAAACCTAGTATACCTTCTGGACAGAGATTATCCTGCGTCTCCTGTTTACCTTTTATAATGGCAGCATGTTTAGAAGTGTTATCAATCAACTCTGCTAAGTCGTCATCATAATAAGCTTGTACTAAAAGTTTCTCTAGCCTGCAAAGCTCAGCCCTTTTCGTTGCTACATATGCATAAACTTGTTCTTTAGTGTCATTTATAGCAAGGTTATAGCTAAAAGCATGCTTCTGTAGAAGAATAGGATCGTTATTATTCGCAGGCGCGATATTAGTATCAATATATAGTTTTGCTATTAGTTCATTCAGCTCTTTACTGTCGTTATTAAACTTCCATTTGTCTTGCAAAACCTGATAAGTTAATTCTTTTATGAACTCAAAATCTTTTGCGGCAAGCTCGTGTTCAGGTGGAATGAGCGTTAATAATGCAAGCTTATGATCTTTTTCTTCTAACAATGAGCGGAAGTTCGCATATAGCTCAATGGTTCTTATTATATCACTTAAGCCAGCTTCTTTTGCATAAGAAATAGCATCTTTCCCTGCCTCGTCTTTAGTAGTTAAATTTACCTTATTTGTCTTAAGTAATGCTCGAACTACCTCTAGATATTGTGCATCTGAGGGAAGGGGAGTTAATTCACCATTTTTACTTGAATTTACCTTATTAGATCGCTGTATTTCCATTTTAGCTTTGCCGGCAGCCAAAATCAATGGAGTATCGCCATATTTATTACTTTTATTTATATTAGCGCCGGCAGCAATTAGTATTTTGGCAATTTTTGTATAGCCCTTCTCTGCAGCAATCATTAATGGATTATAATGATAAATACCAATTTTATTTAAATCAGCGTCGGCAGCAATTAGTATTTTGGCGGTTTCTAAATGGCCATACTCTGCAGCCATTCGTAATGGAGTATCGTTATATTCATTAACTTTATTTAAATCAGCGCCGGCAGCAATTAGTATTTTGGCAATTTCTGTATGACCTTTCTCAGCTGCCAAAATCAATGGAGTATTGCCATTTTCTGTATTGACTTGATTTAAATCAGAGCCGGCAGCAATCAGTATCTTGACAGTTTCTGCATGGTCATTCTCGACAGCATTCATTAATGGAATATTGCCATAGTCATCATGTTTATTTACATCTGCGCTTAGAGCAATCAGTTTCTCTACAGTTGCAGTATGCCCGTTAGTTGCAGCGAAAGTCAATGGAGTGTCGCCATCCTTATTTACTTGATCTACATCAGCCCCTAGAGCAACTAACTTCTCTACAGTTGCAGTATGGCCGAACTCTGCAGCGAATGCTAATGGAGTACCGCCATACTCATTTGCTTGATTTACCTCAGCACCTAGAGCCACTAACTTCTCTACAGTTGCAGTATGGCCGAACTGGGCAGCAAACATTAATGGAGTAGAGTCATGTTTTGCTAAACAGTTCCAGTTAGCATATATGTTGTTATCAACAATATATGACATACCTTCACTAAAACCATATATGGCTAATAGATGTTCATAACTAGCTTGAGTAGAAATTTCACCTAAGCTGGTTTTTATTTTAACAGTAAATATATTTCGATTCCGCGAAACCTCAGGATTACCATCTACTATAGTTTTAAACTTATCTAGATCACGTTCTTCTATTGAAGCAGCAAGTTCACTGGCGATTAAATCGTTAGATTCTACAGTGATATCTGATTCTACTTTTTGCTTTTTTGTCTCAGGGTTTTCAAACTCAGTTTGGCCTATTTCCATTAAATCCTCTTTCATCCTTTTCATTTTTCCCTGCTATACTAATTAAAATAAAATTAATATAACACATTTTGTAGAAAAGGTAAAGTTCTTTTAACCTTCGTCCTGCGTGACTATGATTTTCATTTCTGACATCAGCTGGGAGGAAAAGGCTTTAAAAAAGAGAGCAAGCAGAGGCTGTTTTCCTTTAAGCAAGGAAGGTCATATTGCTCTCATAAGCAATTTCCATTTGACTATATTATTAAAAATTGGTAAATTGCATTCCCATAAAATTTAAAAATAAAAAGTAGAAGAAGTTGTATTTAAATATTAAAATTCAATTATAACTTATCTAGAATATACCTTTCGTAGGTGAAAAATTAGGCGAGGGAGTTTTACTTCTAGAAGAGCTAGGCATCATGCTTTGAGCTAACCCAAGTTAAATCACTATATTTATCAACCCTTACACTTTTTTATTTTTACAGGTACTCATTAAGAGATAAAATATGCAGCAATATAAATCAATTTTTATGTACGGATTTGCAATTTTTGCAATGTTCTTTGGCTCGGGTAATTTAGTTTTCCCAATCTCCATTGGCTATAATGCAGGTAATAATTGGTTTATGGGGTTTTTAGGCCTTTTTTTTACAGGAATATTACTGCCTTTTTTAGGGTTGTTTGTTATAAAACTGTATAAAGGTAATTCCACGAAATTTTTTGGCGAAGCTGGAGCTATTGCTGCAAACATAATTCCATTTTTTACCCTTTCGCTGCTTGGCTCATTTGGGGTTATCCCAAGATGTATTACTGTCGCGCATGGTGGTATGGAGTATATATTTCCAAGCCTTGGTATTTTAGTCTTTGCTTCGGTGTTTTGTCTTTTAACCTATGTGCTTTGCTTAAAAGAGCATGTTATGATTAAGATTTTAGGCAAATGGATGAGCCCAATTTTGCTAATTGCATTACTTATTCTCATTGTCTTTGGGGTGGCTCAAGCGCCGTATACCAGTGCTGAGGTAGAAGCAAAAAAAGCTTTCATGAATGGTTTTTTAACAGGGTACCAGACAATGGATCTCTTTGCTGCTTTCTTTTTCTCAGCTTTAATTTTCAAACAAATTCAGGAAACAGAAACTTACTTAAAGAAGGATATGGATCTTTTGATCTATGCTGCAAAACCAAGTATAATAGGCTCAATCCTGCTTGGAGTAATTTACTTAGGTTTTGTTTACTTGGGCTCGCATTACTCTGACATTATTATAGGAGCTGCGCCAGAACATATGCTTCCAACCATAGTAAGACACGTAATGGGTAGTTCTGCTGCTATATTTATTGCAGTAGCAATTCTGCTTTCCTGCATAACTACGGCTGTTGCGCTAAATAATATTTATGCAAGATATATTAGCACTACTTTAAATTTAAGAGAGGCTACGTTTCCTTTTATATTACTAGCAACTACCATTATATCATTTATAATTTCTTTGCTTGATTTTAAAGGTATAGCAGCATTTTTAAGCCCTGCTCTTGATGCTTCGTATCCAGGACTAATTACTTTAACTTTTATGTGTATAATAACAAGAAAGTTCCAAAAGCTAAAAATATTTACTTTCTGGGCGATAACTATAATCTGTTGCTGGAGCTTATATCATTAAACAGCTGGTCAGCGGTCCCTATGTTTAAATGATATCTTGTTTATGAGTTATAAATCCATTCTTTATAACTCATAAACATTAGTTTCAGTTCAAATAAAATGATTTATAGGGAAAATTTAGTATATTAATAAATTTTATTTTATAGGTCCCTTGAAGGAAATTTGACATAACGCAGGAAATAACATAAAATCAGGCCACTAATTTTACCTGGGAAGTTTATGGGAACAAACCAAACATACCTTTTTAAGGACAGAAGATTTCTTCCATTATTCATCACTCAGTTTTTCGGTTGTTTTAATGACAATATTTTGAAAAACTCACTTACAACAATAATCACTTATGAATCGGTTCAGCTATTTGGCCTTTCTGGCGCATTACTTGCTTTATTAGCCCATGGCTTGTTTATTTTACCGTTTGTTATTTTTGCGGGGCTTGCGGGGCAGCTTGCAGATAAGTATGAAAGGGCCTATCTTATTCGTATCATTAAAGGGGTAGAGATTGGGATAATCATGCTTGTAATATACGGCTTCTACCTTGACAGCCTTGGTATATTATTCATATGCCTGCTGCTTATGGGCATACATTCGACATTTTTTGGGCCGCTAAAATATAGTGTGCTGCCTGATCACTTAGATAAAGATGAACTACTTGCAGCTAACGGTTATGTCGATGCTGGAACATTTTTATCCATTCTTATAGGTACGCTTTTTGGTACGATTTATGATAAGAATACTACTTTAATCTTTTTAGCTGCTCTGATGATGTTTTCAGCAATTGGTGGCTTTGTTAGTAGTATGTTTATACCAAAATCTGGTAATTCTAATCCAGGAATTGAAATAAATAAGAACTTCTTACAAGAAAATATTAATATACTAAAGTACTCATATAGTAAGAAGCAAGTATTCCTATCTATATTAGGTATTTCATGGTTTTGGTTTATTGGTGGAACATTCCTCTCTCAAATTCCTTTTTTAGTAAAAGATATATTGGGCGCAGATAAATCTGTCGTAAATCTTTTCCTTGCAACATTTTCCATTGGTGTTGGTATTGGTTCAATTCTTTGTAACAAGCTGCTTGAGAATGAAATCACTACAAAATATATAGTTCTCGCGGCGCTTGGCATAAGCTTATTTGGTATTGACTTATATTTTGGTAGTGGGATTAGTGCTGTTAAAAACGAGCCTACGCAATTAATTGATTTTGTTAAATTTTTATCGAAGAAAAATAGCTGGCGAATTCTACTAGATTTATTGTTTTTATCGGCACTAGGTGGATTTTATATAGTACCGCTTTATGCTGTAATGCAATATTTCAGCTCACCAACTCATCGTTCAAGGGTAATTGCAGCAAATAATATTGTAAACTCTGCCTTTATGGTAGCATCAACTTGTCTTATAAGCTTGCTTTTAAAGCTTGGTTTATCGGTGCAATCGGTCATATTATTTATATCTTTATTAAATATTGGCGTTGCTATCTATATTTATACCTTAGTTAATGAGTCGAAACTAATCCCTGATTCTTTCCTGCGTTTTATATTTAAGACCATTTTTGATAAGATGTATCGCGTAGAGGTGAAGGGAATAGAAAATTACCATAAAGCAGGTAAGCGCACGGTGATAATCTCTAACCATATATCATATCTTGACCCAGCTTTACTTGCTGTATATTTGCCAGAGAAGTTAACTTTTGCAATAAATACAGAGGTAGCAAAAATATGGTGGGTGCGACCATTTCTTAAAATAGGGAGGGCTTATCCGGTTGACCCTTCAAACGCAATGGCTGCAAAAACTCTAATTAGTGAGGTTAAGAAAAATAAGAAAATGGCTATTTTCCCTGAGGGAAGAATCACCGTCACAGGTTCGCTAATGAAGGTTTACGAAGGCCCTGGTATGATTGCCGATAAAGCCGATGCAACTATCTTGCCAATTAGGATTGACGGACCGCAATATACTTATTTTTCAAAGCTTAAAAATGTGCCAAGACCTTTCTTTTTCCCAAAAATAATTATCACAATTCTTCCGCCTGAGAGAATTTCAGCGCCAGAAGAGCTTGATAGTAGATCGCGTAGAAAATATATAAGCCAAAGATTATACGATATTATGGCTGATATGATGTTTGAAAGCTCTGATTACCGTAAGAATCTTTTTCAGTCATTAATTGATGCTGCAAAAACCAATGACGCAAGCAACATCATTGTTCGTGATATTGATAATAATAATTTATCTTACCGCACCTTCTTAATGCGAGCTTTTATTTTAAGCAGGGTTTTAAGACAGCAAACAGCTCCACAAGAGTTCGTTGGATTAATGCTACCAAATTCAACCACTACTGCAGCAGCTTTTTTTGCGATGCAAGCAATTGGCCGTGTTCCAGCAATGATCAACTTTTCTACTGGTATTGCTAATGTCTTATCTTCTTGTAAAACGGCAGGTATTAAAACTATTTACACTTCTAGAAGGTTTGTTGACAAAGCAAATCTATATGAATTGGTAGAAAAACTGTCAAGCATTGTTAGAGTAGTTTATTTAGAAGATGAGAGAACAAAAATAGGCTTAAAAGATAAATTAATAGGGCTGGTAACAAGTTTTATGCCACAAAGCTATTATAATCATATTAATTATAAGCCGAGTTATGAGGATCCAGCCGTAGTATTATTCACCTCAGGTACTGAAGGTAAGCCTAAGGCTGTCGTATTATCCCATAAGAATATCCAGTCTAACAGATGCCAGATGGCAGCGCTTGTCGATTTTGGTAGGCATGATATTGCATTCAATGCGCTGCCAATGTTTCATTCTTTCGGTTTAACTGCTGGTACTATTTTGCCAATTTTATCTGGCATTCAAACATTCTTTTACCCATCACCATTACATTACCGTATCGTGCCTGAAATTATTTATGATATAGGGGCTACTATAATGTTTGGTACCGATACATTCTTAAATGGCTATGCGAAATTTGCGCATCCATATGACTTTTATTCTATAAGGTATATTTTTGCTGGGGCTGAGAAGCTTAGACCGGAGACACGAAAGCTTTGGTTTGATAAATATGGCGTTAGGATTTTTGAGGGTTATGGTGCAACTGAAACGGCGCCAGTTTTGTCAGTTAATACCCCAATGCATGATAAGCCAGGCACTGTTGGAAGGCTCATACCTGGAATGGATTATTTCATAAGGCCGGTAGAAGGCATTACTGAGGGTGGTAGTCTGTGCGTCAAGGGACCAAATGTAATGCTTGGCTATATGTTCCATGATAATCCAGGGGTAATTGTGGCATCATCTGTAGAGAAGCTTGGGGAGGGTTGGTATGATACAGGCGATATAGTAACAGTGGATGAAGAGGGCTACATTACTATTAAGGGGCGCGCTAAGAGATTTGCTAAAATTGCTGGTGAGATGATTTCTCTTGCAGCAATAGAGGAGTTTGTGTCAAGCATATATCCAGAAGGACCGCATGCTACAATTTCAATGAGCGATAGTAGGAAAGGTGAGCAAATAATATTATTCTCCGCCAACCCTCAAGTTACGAGAGAAAAACTTGTAGAGTCCTTAAAGCAGAAAGGTATTTCAGAGCTTTACTTACCTAAGCATATTTTTATTGTTGGTGAGATCCCTGTTTTCAACACTGGCAAAGTGAATTATCCAGCTTTGATAGAGAAGGCTCAAGGTATGCTTCCTGAGGAAAATCCTCTGCAAGATAATTCTGAGGAATAATGATCAGAATAATCTCTATCGGCAAGCTTAGCTCTAATAAATCTCTACATGAAATCTTCCAGTCATATCAAAAAATGGTAGGCTGGAAGATTGAAGTTATAGAGCTTGAGGTGAAAAAGAAGCTTTCTCTAGAAGAACTTAAAAATGCAGAAGCTGAATTAATTCTTGATAAAGTTAGAGTAGGGCAGTTAAATGTTATTTTAGAAGAAGCGGGTAAAGAGTACACGAGCCCAGAATTTGCAAAATTCATCAAGAAATTAGAGTTATCGGCTAAGGATATTAATTTTATTATTGGTGGCGCTTATGGGCTTGCGCAGGAAATTCGAGAAAAGGCAGATTACACATTATCACTTTCGCAAATGACATTTCCTCATCTTTTTGCCAAAGTAATGCTTATCGAGCAGATCTACCGCGCGCAAAGCATTTTAGCTAACCATCCATATCATAAATAGATTTTCCCTTAAGCCAACCTACGATAGTTTCAACTTTAACCTCTCCTCTTCCAATTCGCGGTTTATAGGAAATGAATTTAGTTATTTTAAGAATCCTATCTTGGGGTAAGGCTATAAAATTTCGTGCCAAAAAACAATTGTAAAATAGCTAAAATCACTTAGTGGAAAATCCATTCTATATTAAATTACTCAAAAACTAGTAGAGAATATTTATAAAAATTTTCCAAAAAAAATGGGGGAGGGGGTCAAAAATTACTACAGTTGATTCATTGAGAACCAAACAATGATTAATTTAAATTTTTCTGCTCAAGCAACAAAGAAAGAGGGAGGTGTAATAATATTTTATGCATATAATAGTAGGATTATGTTAATTGTATTGTGATTAAATTCGCTTGCTTTTTCTTCTCTTAAGCGCAATATACTCAAGTAATTTCAAGGGTTGGGTAGGAAAACGAAAAGCGGGCCCACCGAACACTAATAGTGTTTGAGGAACGCAACTCCCAAAGTCTGACGCTCTGAGCACTCGAAGTATGACGGGTTTGCATAGATTGATACAAATTGAATATTTATGAGAAAAATAGATTACAACATTAAGATTAGAAAAAATGAATATTGAGCAACAAAATAATATAATAGATTTTTGGTTTTCAGATTATGCCAATGATAAATGGTTTGCAAAAAACGAGGAATTTGATACATATATAAGAGATAACTTTTTCTCTTTATACGAAACCGAGGTAGATAATTTTCACATAAACAAGGTTACTAACCCTGAGGCAGCACTAAGCTATATCCTAATATTTGACCAATTTCCGCGAAATATGTTCCGAGGCAGTAAGCAAGCTTTTGCTACCGATAATATAGCTCTTGCAATAGCAAAAAATACTGTAAGGCTTAAATATGACTTAAATTGTACGATAATTCAGCGAAAATTTTTATACATGCCTTTTATGCATAGTGAAGATCTTGCGGATCAAGAGATGTCGGTAGAGCTGTTTTCAAGATTAGATGATGAGTTGAGCCTTGATTTTGCAATAAGGCATAAAAGAATCATTGAAATGTTTAATAGATTTCCTCACAGAAACCATATATTAGAAAGAACCTCTACTGAAGAAGAAATTGAATTTTTAAAACATTCAGAGTCAAGTTTTTAGTTAAGTAAAATTTCTTAGAATAAGCAAAATTTGGAGAGTTATATCCAAAATATTTTTTTTACAAATAGCTTTTTCGAAGGTTGAGGGCTGCTTACTTAAAATTTAGTTTAACCTTATTTTACTTTAAAAAAACCTTTAGCTATGGTAAACCGTCCACTTAATAAAAAATAAACTCTGTAACTTTTTAGTAAACGGATAATTACCTTTAAACTAAGTTGCTGTTTTTTATATATTTTAATCATTGATTCGTATTGTTATACATAAAAACAAAATATAGCTTGTACAAAAATATTACATATCGTCAAAGCCTAGTAATGACTGCAGGAAGCGCTAAAATGACGGTGCTTATTATTTAAGCCAACCCACTATATATAGTATGTCAATAAAAAATACCCACCATATATATCAAAATTTTCCCTTTAAGCTCTAGCTGATTTAAGCACATTATGTTACTATATTTGTAAGTACAGAGATATATCAGTTTTTATTCTTTATTTATTTCAATTAATAGTAATTAAGCCAGAGCAAATATTAAGGAGATTCTTATGCCTTCACCCAAAAATAAATTTCCTATCAAGACTGATTCTAATAGGAACGAATTATTATCAAACTTTGGAAAAGCGGTTTTAAAAGATCGCTATTTACTAGAAGGTGAAGATTTTCAGGACCTTTTTGCTCGTGTTGCTTCTTATTATGCAGATAATGCAGAGCATGCAACAAGGCTTTATGATTATATAAGTCAGCTGTGGTTTATGCCAGCAACCCCAATACTTAGTAATGGTGGAACAGATAGAGGCCTTCCTATTTCTTGTTACCTTAATGAGACAGAAGATAGTCTTGATAGCATAGTTGATTTATGGACAGAGAACGTATGGCTTGCCTCACGTGGTGGCGGAATTGGTAGTTATTGGGGTAATGTTCGCTCAATCAATGAGAAAGTTAGGGATAATGGTAACACTTCAGGGATTATACCTTTTATAAAGGTTCAAGATTCAATGACTCTTGCAATATCCCAAGGTTCGCTTCGTAGGGGTAGTTCGGCTGTGTATTTGCCAATAGATCATCCAGAAATCGAAGAATTCATTGATCTTAGAAGGCCTACAGGCGGTGATTCTAATAGACGTGCGCTTAATATTCACCATGGTGTACTTGTTAGTGATGCCTTTATGGAGGCTGTTGAACAAAATAAATCATGGGATTTAATTAGCCCAAAAGATCAGACTGTTGTATCCACAGTAAGCGCTCGTGAGCTTTGGATAAAGCTGCTTACTACTAGAATAGAAACAGGTGAGCCATATATTATATTTATTGATGCAGTTAATAGAAATATTCCAGAGCATCATAAGAAACTTGGCTTAAAGGTCAAAACATCTAACCTTTGTAGCGAAATTACCCTGCCTACAGGCCGTGATCATTTAGGCAAGGAGAGAACAGCTGTTTGCTGTCTTTCTTCAGTTAATCTTGAGTTTTTTAATGAGTGGAGCAAAAACGAGCTATTCATTTTGGATGTTATGCGTTTCTTAGATAATGTCCTTGATGACTTTATTAGAAAAGCCCCAGATAAAATGGCAAGAGCCAAATATTCAGCTATGAGAGAGCGTAGCGTTGGCCTTGGAGTTATGGGTTTCCACTCTTTCTTACAAGCAAATAACGTTCCGATGGAATCAGTTATGGCTAAAGTTTGGAATAACAAAATATTTGATCATATCCATACGCAAGTTGATGCAGCTTCAGTTCAACTAGCTAAAGAAAAAGGTGCATGCCCAGATGCTGAGGAATGCGGTATGATGGAAAGATTTAGTAATAAAATGGCAATTGCTCCAACGGCTTCAATCTCTATTATCGCTAATAATTCCTCGCCAGGAATAGAGCCATATGCAGCAAATAGCTTTACGCAGAAAACTTTAAGTGGCTCCTTTATTGTGCGTAATAAAAACCTTGAGAAACTACTTGAACAAAAAGGCTTTAATAATGAGCAAGTATGGTCTTCTATTGCAACTAATGAAGGCTCCGTGCAGCATTTACATTTTTTAAGTGAGCACGAAAAAGCTATTTTTAAGACAGCGCATGAGATAGACCAAAGATGGATTATAGAGCTTTCTGCAGATAGGACTAAACATATTTCTCAAGCTCAATCCTTAAATATATTTATGGCAGGGAACGTAAGTAAACAATATTTACATGATGTACATTTTTCTGCTTGGAAGAAAGGTATTAAGTCCTTGTATTATTGTAGATCTACTTCTATTCAAAGAGCTGATAAAGTTTCATTATCTGTAGAGAGAAATGATTTTAAAGATATTGAAAAAGCAGAATCAGACCAATATGAAGAATGTTTAGCTTGCCAATAAGTAGTTTTAAGATAAGCTGAAGCAAAATATAAGTAAACTATAGAAAATTTATAAGGGAGCATAAAATGTCATTATTATCATCAAGTCCGATTTATAAGCCCTTCTCATATCCATGGGCATATGAGGCATGGCATACACAACAAAAAATCCACTGGTTACCGGAAGAAGTGCCAATGGCAGATGACGTTAAGGATTGGAAACATAAGCTTTCCGCAGGAGAGAAGCACTTACTAACTCAAATATTCAGGTTCTTTACGCAAGCAGATATTGAAGTTAATAACTGCTATATGAAGCATTACTCAAGAGTTTTCCAGCCAACCGAAGTACAAATGATGCTTGCTGCATTTTCAAATATGGAAACAATTCATATTGCAGCTTATTCTCACTTACTAGATACTATCGGTATGCCAGAAGTAGAATATCAAGCTTTCCTAAAATATAAGGAAATGAAGGATAAATATGATTATATGCAGAAATTTGGCGTTGAAACCAAAGAAGATATAGCCCTTACCCTTGCGGTATTTGGTGGTTTTACAGAAGGTCTGCAGCTTTTTGCTTCTTTTGCTATTATGCTTAATTTCCCAAGATTTAATAAGATGAAAGGCATGGGCCAGATTGTAACCTGGTCAGTACGTGACGAAACTTTGCATACAAATTCCATTATCACCTTATTTAAAACATTTATTAGAGAAAACCCAGAAGTTTGGACTGAGAATTTAAGAAGCCAGCTTTATGAGGCTTGTGCAACTATTGTCCATTTTGAAGATGCATTTATCGATCTTGCCTTCGAAGTTGGTGGAATTGAAGGCTTAACAGCGCGTGAAGTTAAGCAATATATACGCTATATTGCCGATCGTCGTTTAATGCAGCTTGGCCTTAAGGAAATTTACTTAGTAGATAAAAACCCATTACCATGGCTTGACGAAATCTTAAATGGGGTTGAATTTGCTAACTTCTTCGAAAATAGAGTTACAGAATATACTAAAGCAGCAACAACAGGTTCCTGGGATGAAGTATTTGATTCTCTAGATCGTAGAAAAGATAACGCAAAAACAGCCGCTTAAATCATTTTAAAAATAGCTTAGTAACTAATTGATTTTTGATATAATATGTTAAGAAATTAATTAGTTACTATTAGGGCTGAAAGAGAAGAGATCTTAGAATTTAAAATGTTAGAAAAATAACAAAAAAACTTTACTGTCCCCACAGTCTCAAGAGAATACAACCGTAAAGATTGCCCATCAAAGAGCTTCAATATTAATTTTTGGCTCAAAACCAGGTTTTATAGTAAATTTATTTAGAGTGTGGTACGTCGTCATTCCTCGCTTACGTATTACTCATACGCTGCGCTCGTTATTTCTAGTACCACAACTCAACTAAATTTCACTATAGATAGCTATACTAGAAAGGATAAGGGCTCATATATTTTACTCTAAGCATATTCCAGCGATAAGGATTTTATCTTCCACTACTACATCTTCAAACCTATATTACCATAAGCTTGCTCGTGTAATATCAGCAAGCTATCAAACTTACAGCTTTTACACTTGGCATTTATAGTTATTGATAAACATAATAATGTTGCAATCTAAGGCATAATCCGCTATCAATAATTACTCTTAAGTAATAAAAACTACTAATAAATATGCTTAACAAAGAGATAAGCGAGTTTACTATACTAGCTGAGAAGACAATAGATTACCTTGCCTCGACTATAGAAGATCAGGATCCTGAAGGCATACTTGAAGTTGATTTTTTAGGTGATATGCTTAATATAATATCCCCTGCAGGGCAATATGTGATAAATAAACATACTGCAGCCCGTGAGATTTGGCTAGCTTCTCCAAAGACTGGACCTTACCATTTTGCTTATAATTCAAGCATGCAGAAATGGATCGACTCTAAAGGGGTGGAATTGCTAAATCTACTTGAACAAGAACTTAAAGAATACATAAAAATAGACTTATTTTTAAAGTGAACCGAAATTTATTACGTCAATTTGCTAAATTTTTAGCGCCGTATAAAGCAAAGATAATACTGGTACTTCTATCATTATCTGTAATATCAGCTTTAATCCTTTCTTTTGGCACAGCCTTACGTATTTTAGTTGACAAAGGTCTTAGCAATACTGAGGAATTACATCGAATTACGATGTACTGTTTACTAATTGGTATAGGGATTAGCCTTGCTAGTTTCCTCAGGTCATACAATATCAACTCACTTTGTGAGAGGGTTGTCAGCGATATTAGGTTAAGGGCATATTCTAGCATTATTTTTGAAAAGCCAGCCTATTTTGAAGTTAGAAAAACCAGCGACCTTATCTCAAGACTTACTAATGATACATTGTTAATCTCGAACATTATAGCGGATGTGTTTTCCTTTGCTCTACGTAATTGCTTAATGGCGCTTGGCGGTCTTGCACTGATGTTTCATGTAAGTTTCAAGCTTACTTCAATTATGGTTGCTTTTCTGGCTATAATAATTCCTGTAGTAATAATATTCGGTAAAAAAGTAAGAACGCTCGCCCGTATAACCCAAGAAAAGACAGCCATTCTAACCAGCGATATTGAAGAAACATTTAATGCCATTAAAACCATACAAGCCTTTAATAGTGAGAACAGGAAAATCAATCAATTTCAAGGACTTTCATCTAATTTACTAGCAGCTGCCTTAAAAAGACTCAAATATAGATCTTTATTTTTTAGTTTTGTAATAATGGTGATTATTTCATCAATAATAATGATATTATGGATTGGTATTAATGATATCATTGTAGGCAATATTACAGCTGGTGAACTATTATCTTTCCTTTATTTTGCAGCGCAGACCTCGGTTAGTATTGGTGGTATTTCGGATATATTTTCTGAGATTCAGCGAGCATTTGCTGCAATGGAGAGGGTCTTCGAGCTTATTAAGAAGAACGATAGAACCTGTAGTAAATACGATGAAGTTCTGCTTACTAATTACGATGTTAACTTTAGAAATATTGATTACTCTTATCCCACAAGGCCGCAGGCAATCATCCTTAAAAACTTCTCAATCTATATCACGCAAGGCGAGTTTATTGGAATCGTTGGTAAATCAGGTTCAGGAAAAAGTACTTTATTTCAATTACTGCTACGATTTTTTGAGACAGTAAATGGTGAAATAATTATAGGTGGCCACAATATAACTAATATGCCAGTTTCGCAGCTTAGGAATATTTTTGCCATTGTACCGCAGGAACCATATATCTTCTCAGCGACTGCTCGCGAAAACATCTTAGTAGCAAAGCCTGAAGCTAGCGAAGAAGAGTTAATAGAGGCTGCAAAGCTTGCCGGTATTTACGATTATTTTAATTCATTACCTGAAAAGCTTGATAGCTTTCTAGGTGAAAAGGGTGTACGTTTATCTGGGGGCCAGAAGCAGCGTATTGCTATTGCAAGAGCCATACTAAGAAAGCCCCAGATTTTATTACTTGACGAAGCAACTAGCGCCCTTGATAGTACCAACGAGGCGAAGGTTCTAGAGTCCTTAAGAAACATTATGAAAGGCAAAACAATAATATCCATTGCCCATAGAATTGATACCATAAAAGACTCGAGTAAAATTTATGTTATAGATGAAGGAATTATTGCCGCTGCTGGCACGCATGAAGAGTTGCTTGAATCTTCTGAATTATATAAAAAGCTAAGTTACAAGGGTTTTGTAGCTTAGCTTTTGTTGAAAACAATAGTTAGGTGAAACAAATTATGCATTATTTATCTTCGCAAAACTTAATTATAATAGTTCCTATTATGGCCGAAAAGAGCGACGCTAAAAGTACCCCGACCTTCATCTGATTCTCAAGTTTAACTGAGTCAAAAGCGAGTAAACCAATGAAAAGACTCAAGGTGAAGCCTATTCCACATAGAAAAGAAATTCCAAGAAGCTGTCCCTTTGTAATGCCTTGAGGTAAAGTTGCAATTTTAAAATACTTGGCAATTATCATTGTACCAAATATACCTAAAGGTTTACCAACGAATAACCCTACAAAGCAACCCATACTGATGGAAGAGAGTATATCCTCTACTGATAACTCGTTTAAAGGCAGTTCACAGTTAACAAAAGCAAATAGAGGTAGAACAAAAAATGCTACGACAGAATGGATAGAAGACTCTATTTCTTTAATAAGGGGTATATTTCTATCATCAAGTTTAATATTTGTTGGTATGAAGAGGGCAAGTAAAATTCCTGCTATAGTACCATGAACTCCTGATCTTACTACAAGCAACCATAGTGCTATACCGCCTAAATAATATAAATATCGATTATATGATTCTCTAAGGTTTAGAGTAGTCAAAAAACCTAAAGGTATGCTGCATAGTAATAACTGCATTAAATCTAGGTTTGGAGTGTAGAAAATAGCTAGCACCAATACCGCTAAAACATCATCTATGATAGATAAACCTACTACAAACACTCGTGTGTTATTAGAAACTTTATTGCCAATTAGTGATAAAATTGCAAGTACAAAGGCTGTATCGGTTGCAACTGGAATTGCCCAGCCAATTTTCCCATCCGGCGACTCTAGATTGAATATTAAATACAAAAAGGCAGGTACAACAAACCCCCCAACAGCTGTAATAGTAGGAAGTAATAAGCTTTTTCTTTCTTTGAATTCTCCCTCAGTTATATGGTATTTCATCTCTAAACCTAAAAAGAAAAAGAAGATAGCCATTAAACCATCATTCACAAACTTAAGTATTGTTTTATCAAGTGTGAAAGGTCCAAGGCCTAAAGTGAACTTGTAATTAATAAAACTTCTATAATAGGAAAGAGCCGAATCATGATTGCTAATGATTAATGCCAGCATAACTCCAAGGAATAATAGTAAAGCCGATAGCGTATCTTTATGGATATGTATTTTAGTAAATTGTTTCATAAGTATCTAGCCCCATAATATTCAGGATTGAGAGAGAAATAGACTCTATCTAAAAATGCCTATCATAGATGAAAACTATTAAAGAATGTTTAACTATAAGCAAATTATTATCCTTAGCACTTTTATGTTACAAGCTACTGTGCTTTTTAATTTTCGCTCAATGCTTTAACTTTACTTTTCCTTATCATATCAATATAGATTCTATAAAATTTGAATAAGAGGAGACATGTTTAATAAAAATGATTCCAAACAATATACTTTTAAAAGTAATGTTGCAAGTTGGGCTTCTTATGTCTCTACTCTTGGCGTGAGTGCTATTGGTGGCTCGATAATTGGGGGAACTGCAGGTGCAGTGACTGGTATTGCCGCATCAATCGTTGACGAGCGTTTTATTAATATTGGGAAAGCTCACAAGCATTATTTAACATCAACCACTTTTTGGGCTTCGATGGCGATGGAGCCTGTTGAAGCAATTTGCTCATATCTTTTCCCAGGGTACCAAACACCAATCTATGCTACGGCTTTGCTTACTGGGGCAGCAATATCTTATTTGGGGAATGATTTTTTAGACTTTAAAGAACCATTTGATACAACATTTTCCTCTGTAAACACCATTAATAGAATATTTGATCAAAAACAAATATTATCTACTAAAGAATTTAGTGAAATCTTTAAGGCGTTTAAGAATCACCCTAAACAAGGAATAGAAAGGTTTAGACAAGATTTTAAAGAGCTTTCTAATAATGAATTTATAAAAAATATGGCTTTAGATTATGGGTTTAAATATGCTACTTCATATTTAGATAGTCTTTTTCTATATTATCTTGGTGTATATTATTGGTCTGGTTTAGTGCCAACAATATTTAATGAGAATAAAGACAAACTTGAATTCTCTTACCTTCTTTGGGAAGGAGCAAAAATATTTACAGTAATATTTGTAAAAGACATTATAAAAGGCTACCTTGAAAAGCAAAAAGAAATTTTACAAGAAAATCAAGGTAACTTATTTAGCTCAACAGGGTTTAAAGTTTTAGTAGAAGAATTTAATAGTAAGAAGTTACTTTTATCGCAAGGAGAAGCCAAAGATAGTAACGACGTACTATTTAATAGAATGGGAGATGATTTAAGAGATATATCTCTCAACGGAATATCTAAATTAAAGGATCTGAGTTCTAAGCTTTTAGTTGCGGGCGTATCTCTAAAGGCATTGATTGAAATAAACCCTGAAGCTATTATACCATTTGTGGTATGTTCAATAATTATCCAAAAAGTTAGAAAATATACCTATGATTCAAATAGACAGAGTGATGATGAATATTGGAAATTAGAATTAACAAAAGGACGAGTAGAATCTGAAGTAACTTATAATATAAATCAAGTTAACGTAAGAGAAGCTCATAATTTTTTAAATGAGAAGCGTGCGATCACTATTAAGAAGCAAAAAGATTTAAAAGGCAATAAGCCACTTTTAAAAAAGTTTTTGTCTGACTATTTTGATATAAGTAATATTAATGGCATAGCAGATTTATCATTCTTTGCTTATAAGCTTACAAACAATGAGCTTACTTTAGCCCAAATACCTATATTAAAATCTCAAATAGGGCTTCTATACGATTTTTTTAATCATAAAAATTTTGAGTCAGAATGGTTACAGAAAACGATTGAGCGTGTAAATAAGCTCTTAACAGTGATTGAATCTCCATTACAAACTAATATAAATCGTACAAACAATAATGATAACAAGGTTATTATTGATAATTATACTTTAACTCTTGATAAATCCCCTATACTGAAAATTTCACACTTCGAATTTCATATGGGTAAACATTATGCATTAACAGGTAATTCAGGAGGAGGGAAAACAAGCTTTTTAATAGACCTAAAATTAGGTTTATCAAAACCATTAGAAAGTAATGGAGCTTTTTCTTATCCTTTAATTGATGGTAGGCCCGCAAAAGTAGTATTTATTGATCAACATTCATATTTCCCTCCAGATTCAACTTTACTTGAAGCAATATATTTTCCTAAGATTTTAAAAAATCTTGAAGAAGTGGAGAAAAATGACTTTATAAAACGTGTAATAGATTTATTCAAAGAGTTAAATATTGACCAATTCATAAATGAGCCAAATAACGAGAAAGGCATGATTAGTAATTTGGAGAACAAAGATTTTGATTTGTATTCTTTATCAGGTGGGCAAAGGAAAAAAGTTGGTATAGTGCAAGCAATTTTTGAGCAAGCTGAAATCCTAATATTAGACGAGATCTTTACTGGCCTTGATAAAAAATCTTTGATTATTACTCAGCAAGTAATAAAGAAATATCTTCCAAAAGCCTTAATCCTTGTTGTGGATCATTGTGCTCAGAATAACAATTATGAGGGATTCTATGATTATGAGGTTATGCTAAATAATGAGAATAGTAGTATTAAACCTATGGCCTCTGTACCGCTCCCAAAAAATATGAAGAAAACTGAAAATGTACCGGAAATTTTAGATGACTCTATTATTCAAAAGGCTTTAGCGAAATTAGATAATAGCTTAGCTTTGCAAATTGAGCATTTAATCGAAGAACATTATTCGAGTAAAGTTGAGTTAGAGCCTATGATTGTACCAGTGGGCGTATTAGAGATATAAGTTTTACCCCAATACTTCCCCGGCCTTAATAGGAAAGCCCATTAAAAACTCTTGCGTTTTAAGGGCTTTTTTACCTGGTCTTTGTAGCTCTAGTAGAGTTAGTAATCCTTTGCCACAAGCAATAGTCAAATCACCGCTCAAAACCGTTCCTGGCACATAATCACGAGAAGTATCCTCATATTTCGCTTTTAAAACTTTTATTTGCTCACCCTTGTAAATAAAATAACTGCCAGGCCATGGGTTTAGTCCACGAATCTTACAGTCAATAGTAAAGGCAGAATCTTGCCAATTAATACGCGCTTCTTCTTTAGAGATCTTGTGAGCATATATCACTCCTTCTTCTGTTTGCGCGATGCGGGGTAGGGAGTCAATATTATTTAGCACCTTTATCAAAAGCTTAGCTCCAAGCTCGCTACATATATTATGCAGCTCTGGAAGAGTTATATCGTCAGGCAAGGCAAAAACTTCTTCCAAAATAATATCGCCTGTATCTAGACCTTCATCCATTTGCATAATACATACTGAAGTCTCTTTATCACCTGCCATAATAGTGCGCTGGAGAGGTGCAGCTCCTCTAAATCTTGGTAGTCTTGATGGGTGTATATTTAAACAACCAAATTTTTTAGCTTCCAGTATTCTCTTAGGTATAATAAACCCATAAGCGACTACTACAATTATATCTGCATCGATCTCATCGACTTGGCTTTGAATTTCTTCATTCCTTAAAGTTTTAGGTGTAAAAACCGGTATATTATACTTATCTGCAAGTGCATGAATGGGAGAGATAGTTACCTCATAGCCTCGCCCCTTTGGTTTTGGCATTTGGGTAAATACAGCTTGCACAATATGATTTGAGTCAATGATAGCTTGCAGGCTTGGTACAGCAAACTCAGGCGTACCCATAAAAATTACTTTCATCCTTGGAGCTTTTTAACCTTTATAAGTTTACGTACTGCTACATCTCTTTTGAGCGGAGTTAAATAATCAAGAGTCAAAACACCATTTAAATGGTCTATTTCATGCTGTATTAGCCTTGCAAGATACCCTTCTGCTTCAAAAGCTTGCTTGGTATTATTATAATCAATATATTCAACTTTGACTTTTTCTGCTCTAGGTACTTGTATGCCAAGGGTAGGGACTGAGAAACAAGCTTCTTCATCACTAAGTTTTGCTTCAGACGCTTCAACAATTGCTGGGTTAGCCATTAAGTGTGGGTAAAAGCCTTTAGGCCTTTTAACTTCGTCATATTTGCTGTAATCAATTACAATGATTCTTTTAAGTACACCAACCTGTGGAGCAGCAAGACCTATTGCTGTGCCTTCGCTATTCATGGTATCGACCATATCTTTGTAAAGCTTTCTTACATTATCATCAACTTTATCAACCGGTTCAGAAATTCTTTTAAGTCTTGGATCTGGGGCTGTTAGTATCTTTAAAATTGCCATAATATTTTTTCTAAGGTAAAATTCACTAAATTATAGCAAAGAATTTGTTCGCTCGCAATATAGCTTTCCTTACATATATTAAACTAACTATATGTCTTTAGAGTTAGTACGCTCATCTTTTTTACTAGCTTCAAATTCTGTAAAACTATGGCTACGTTTCCTTATTTGAGATTTTTTTTGATCATCTTTTTTCTCATCTTTTTTACTTAAGTATTGTTGATTTTTTTTGCTTTCAACCCTGCTACTAAAATTCATAGTGCCATCTAGACTTTTTGAGTCATTATTATTGATATGAACGTGGATATGAATTTCTTTCTTTTTTTTCTTTTTATCCTTTTTTCCCTGATCAGCTTTGGGTTCAGAGTTTGGCTTGTGGGAAGGAACTTGACCAGCTTTAGGCATTTGTTCAGATTGTTTGTTTAGGTCTTCTTTATGTTTGTTTATCTCTTTTTGAACCTCATTTTTTACTTCTTGGGTAATATCGACAAAAGTCTTATTCATGCCTTCAGTGTTAATTTTATTTGTAGCTATTTGAGAGAACCTTGTTGTAAACACTTTGATAAACTCTAAGGCTTTATTAAACCTAAGTAGATGTTTAGGTTTATTACGCCCAACCGAATCTATGTCTTTATTCTGTTCATCCTTGAAGATAATTTTATTCCCCAATTTTTCTATGCTGATATTTTTTTCTTTTAGTAAGTTTTTGATTGCCTTTAATTTAGAAGATAATTCACCGATTTTTCTGTCTTCCTTCAAGAATTTTTTTGTATGAAAATATTCTCCTATATTATTCCCTACAAATAAGCCTGCAAGCCCTACTGTCATACCTATTCCTATTATTCCTAAAGAAGCAGGAGGAAATATAAATGCTGTAATTGTCCCAGCTACTAAACTAAGACCGATTATAGCAAGTGGTATATTGCTTTTAAGTTTAGATTTCTCTATAGCATATTGCTTAGAGTCTAACTCTTCTGCGGTTTGTTTATATAGCTTAATTAATGCTTCGACCTCAGCAAAGACTGATTGATTTTGCTTATTTTCTTCATTATTATTTGGCATAAGGGTCCGTTATTAATTTATTTCTTAATAGGTCCATCTCAATAACTACAAAGATCATCACTGAAAGACCTCTATAAGGCTCATAATAAACAAAGTTTATTAAAATATAGTTAAGATGGGATAAATCGATATGAATTAGTGAGTATTTAGATGCATGGGTCAGAATCATAAAGATAAATATGGGAAATTACTTACCTTAAGGCCTCATCCCATAAACTTTGAATACATTAATTGGGACAGCAATATTCTTAGAATAAAAGCTTTTCGCATGCTTACTTATATTCAACTATATTAGACTTTTATCCAGCTATGCATTCTAGTAATATGTACTCTTAGTTTCTAAAGTTAACTTCGTGCGTTTGAGTATTAGGCTTTTTAGTTTTTCTCTTCCCTTTTACTAAGGTCTCTGCTAGTTTTGAAGCATCAACTCTGTAAGGTTTAGGGCGTTTTTGCTTTTCTTCCTTTTTACCATTATTAATATTGATAATAAATTGTTGAGTCTTAGCGGGTTTAGTTTTTGAGCCCTCGGCTTTATTTTGTGAGGAAAGCGAAGATGCGGACGCTCGATGATGAAGAGGGCTTAGAGATAAAGATGGATCTGTTCTAAGATTTGGTCTATATGCGCTATTAGTTGTACTACCTATAGGACTTCCTCCTCTTGCTCGTTCCAACTGCTCCGCTCTTGCTCGTTCTGCTTCTATAGAACTTATAACCTTATCCAATTCGTTTTTTCTAGAATTAATGTCCTGATGTACCAATTCTTGTCCGTATTTAATAACATCGGTAGCAGCGGCATTTACTAGTTTTTTATCGATATTTTTATCTAATCTCCTCTCTAATCCAGGCATATAGAATCTAAAATAGCTTAGAAATGAATTTACTTTTTTTAATTTTTTTTGCTTATTTTGTATTAAAGAATCAACCGGAATAAATTTATACTCTCTTCTATCGTATTTTTTGATTATGAGATGATTTTTATCCTTACCTTTCTCTACTTTGAAGCCACATTTTGTAAGTCCCTCTAAAATTCCACTTTTTTCATTTTCTAGCTTCCTAATCTCCTTTTCCCTCTTCTTACACATTTTTTTATGGAAATATTCCCCAATATTAACGCCAATACCTAGAGCAGCCGCGCCGGCAATTATACCAATACCTATAAGACCAACC
>JAQSWU010000072.1 GCA_029266475.1 Rickettsiaceae bacterium
TGGTCAAAGTTCTGCCTAAAAGATAAATATAGAAAAAATAAAAAATCTACCTTGCATAGCTTGAAATCTTTACAATACATCTTAACTTGACGCATATGGAATTAGAAATTGTGTTAAAAGAAAAGAACATAAAGTTGCTTGACCTCTTAATCAATTTCGGCTTAGATTCCAAATTTATCATGGATCGCGCTATTTCTACAAAAAACTTTGAAGTATTATTTTTCTTAGCGACAAATGGTGGCATGGATCCTTTAAATATACTTTTTGAAGCCATCAAGTTTGAAGTGGTACCCGTAGTCAGACACTTGCTTGAATTAAATATTATTGATCTTGAGGCAGTCAATGAAAAAGGCAAGACCCCTTTAATGCTTGCAAAAGAGGTTCTTAGTTATGATATAGTTAATTTATTATTAGAACATGGAGCAAGTTGTCAAAAAATTTATCTATATAAATCTGATTTAAATAGTCGTCTACATCCTTTTTCTTATGCTATTTTTGTAGATTCAATCTTTGAAGGTAAGGTTATCAAGTTCGCGTCAGTTTTTAAATTAGATTTCCCAATCTTACAAAATATGCTAAAGAAGCGTATTAACAGCCTTCTTGTAAAAGATTTTAAAAATTATAAATTCAAAGGCTTTAACAGCTACGTTAATAATTTTAAAGCAGCATTTTATGGTGAAGAAAAGGATAATTTATATAAGGAAATTAAAGTTAAATTATTCGCTTTAACTAAAGGGGTTTTTATGGAGGTAGTAAGTAGGAACCACGATTATTTCCAAGCTATACACGATTATTTCCAAGCTATATTAGAGAACTACATTTATGATGGGCTACCTGAGAAAATGGATAGTATAGATAGATATAAAGAAGCCTTTGAAGCTCCTTTTAATGAAGGATGGATTAATCAATACACTTACGAATCAATCGTAACATTGATAAATAGAGCTATAGCAGATAACTATGAGTTCGAAGATTTATTATGGGAACTTTTAGGAGTTCCTAAAGTTAATCCTGCCTTAGTAAGTTTCAATAACCCTTACCTTGAACAATATAAGCAATTATATTTACTGTTTAACAATTCCCATAATGATCAGCTCAATAACTCTCAAACTAGCGAGAGCTTTCCAAAAAATTATGGAACTAGTAGGGATGAAGAAGGTTTTATTGAAAATGCAGTAAATTTGGTTAAAAATATCTTTGACAGACTTAACTCTTCTAGTGAAAGTATAGATAAGTGTTCAGATTTAGACAAGCTTGAAGAGTTTAGGAATGAATATAATGATGCAGATGACGAGATTAAGTTAGATATGCTTTGGAGTAGATTTATCAATTACGCTCAAGTAAAGTATAAATGGTCTAATTCTTTATGTTATAATTTAAAAAAGCTTGATTTCATTCAAGGACAAAATAACGTTTTTAATGCTGAAGAAGTTAAGTTTCAGACAAAAAAATCTATACTATTTCATAGTTTATTCATAAAAGAAAGTAGGAACATATACCTTGTCCTTGAGGATAAATTAGGAGATATAGAAGTTATTTTAAAAGAAAATAGCTTAGAAAATGTAAAATATAAAAAACTCACTGAAGCTTTTACGAGAGCTTTATTACCAAAATCGATTAAACAAGAGGTGAATGAAATGTTACAACGCTTGCAAATATCAACCCCTAAATTACTCGACCAAAATAAAAATCCTGGTGAAATTAACCATGACGACTCGTTAGATCGTCTTGATAATAAATTTAAGCATATTGAACTTAAACCTCACCATGGTGAGTTGAAGGGACCCACTGGTAAAGGAGAATCTGAAGAGCCTCTAAAACCCTTAGGTCATAATCCATTTAACTTGCACAATGATGATATGGAGCATTAATTAGTCTTATTAGACATGTATTTCTCAATCATTGCAACGAATTGGGATTCTTTAAAAGGCTTGCTTAGGTAGTCATTCATACCTATACTCAGGCATTTATTTTCGTTATCCTTTACAGCATCCGCAGTTATTGCAATGATTGGAGTAGGCTTTCTGCCATAAATTTTCTCGATTTCACGAATTTGCTTTACTGCTTCGTAACCGTCCATTTTTGGCATATGACAATCAATAAACATGATATCATAATTAGCCTTCTTAGCTGCTTCAACAGCCTCAATTCCGTTAAAGGTTTCGGTGACGATGCAGCCGTATTTATCGAGTATTCTAGTAATTAGCATCATGTTTACCTTTAGATCTTCAGCCACTAATACTTTAAAACCCTTGAACCTTGCATCGTTAGCAACAATCTGTTGCGGTTCGTATTCTTTGTATTCAAGTAAGGTTGTCGCGGAAATCAATTTATTGTAATTATTGCTTTTAGCTGCTTGTAATACTAAGCAAATTTTATGACGCAAGTTATCTGGGTAATAAGGTTTAACAACAAGGCCAAGGAAACCTAATTTTAGTAATTCTTCTGGGTTGGCGGCATCTTTTGGAGGTGAAGCAGTCACCATCATTATTGGAATGTTTCGAAGCTTATTATCTTTACGGATTTCTTTAGCACATTCAATCCCATTCATTACAGGCATCTCATAATCAAGAAGTATTAAATCAATTTTTCTACCTTCTGAGTATTCTTTTATAAGGATTTCTAATGCTTCTAGGCCATTATTACAGGTTAGTGGCGTTATTCCCCAATTTTTGATATATTGTGAGATAATGTTACGATTTACTTCAATATCATCTACAACTAATGCTCTCAATCCTTTCAGGTTAACAGCGGGGATATTCATAGCTTTTTTCTTCTCGTGTTTCCCTACCTGAAGCGTAATGTTGAAATGGAATATTGATCCTTTACCCTCTTCACTTTTAACGCCTATCTGACCATCCATTAAGCTTATAAGGCTTTTACATATAGCAAGGCCGAGCCCTGTACCACCAAACCTTTTATTAATGCTTGCATCTGCTTGGGAGAATCTGTCGAATATGGAGCTTAACTTATCCTGAGGGATTCCAATACCTGTATCGTGCACTTCAAAGCAAATTTCATCAATATACTCACAAACTCTCTTTGCCGAAACTTTTAATAGAACATAGCCATGATCAGTGAATTTTACTGCATTTGTTAAAAGATTTAATAATATCTGTTTAATGCGAATAATATCCCCTACATAAAACTCCTTTAAGTTAGGATCAAGATCAATCAAAAATTCAATATCTTTCTCTTTTGCGTTTATACTAATGATATCCACTACATTCTCGATTGCAGTATAAAGACTAAAATTCGTAGGATTAAGGGTAAGTTTCCCTGCTTCAATTTTAGAAAGATCTAATACATCAGAGATAGTCTCAAGTAAAGTATCTCCTGCTTTGCGGATTAAATCTAAATAATTACGCTGTTTGTCATCAAGTGATGTCTCCGAAAGTAAATTTGTTACTCCTAAAATAGCATGTAGTGGTGAGCGTATTTCATGGTTCATGCTTGCAAGGAAATCGGCTTTTGCCCGAGATTCGTTCTCAGCCTGTTCTTTAGAATCTATCAAATCTAGGATTCTTGCATTGACTATTTCATGTAGACAGCCAATCTGATTTTTTTCTTCAAAACACTTATTCAAATGCTTTAATACAGAAGTGATGTTAAGTTCGTTTTCACTGAACATCAAACAATAACTTTTATTGATATCGCATTTCTCGAGAAGCTTGACGAGCACATTTTGGTCAATCCTGATGTCTAAGCTCTCGCAATTTATTAGTTTTTTATCTATAGCATTTATTAGTTCATTTAAGTTATTTATCTCAGAAATATTAATCTTTTTCATATTAACTACCAATTAAACCATAAATTATCAATTTAACTGCATAAAGTTAATAAATTGTTAATGAGTTTTGGTTATGATAATATTAAGCTTAATCAAAAAAAATTGAATATGTTAGTGAAAGTTTACGTTGATAATGTTGAGCCTATACTACTTGCTAAGCTAGCTTCAAGTGACGATAAAGCTTGTCAAAGCATATTTTTACAGAATAAATTCTCTATAACTAAAATTCCACCTCCTGATCCGCATACTTTAGAGTTACTGTTAAAAGATATATGTCCAAATAGTGAAGTGGGTTTCTA
>JAQSWU010000005.1 GCA_029266475.1 Rickettsiaceae bacterium
GCGCCTTGTCACTTACTAAACGAACGCATGTGAACGCGGCAGTCGAGTTATCAAGCAAGGCTTGATAGTGTAATGATTCGTTTGACTGGATCACTTCGTATTGCCCAAGGACAATTTTCGTAAAGACCTAACATTGTCACGATCCTTAAAAAAATAGGGGGGAGGGGTAATTGAATAAGCTTTGACAAAACATTCGCTTTTTTGGCTATTTATGTATATATTCTAGATCTAATAAATCAAATAAATTTAAGTCAAAACTATGTTTAAGTCGCTTACTAACAATTTAATTAAGGTATTTGATAAACTTCGCTCAAAAGGTGTTTTAACTGAAGCAGACCTTGATGATGCTATGCGCGAAATTCGCCTTGCTCTGCTTGAAGCTGATGTTGCAGTATCTGTTGTCAAGGATTTTATAGCAGGCGTTAAGGAAAAAGCTTTAGGACAAGAAGTTGTAAAATCAATTAGTCCAGGTCAGATGATTGTTAAAATCGTCAATGATGAGCTTGTAAAGGTTTTAGATTCTCCCCCCGAAGAGCGAAAGCTTAAACTAAACAAAAGACCTTCAAATATTTTAATGGTAGGGTTGCAGGGTAGCGGTAAAACAACGTTATCGGCTAAGCTTGCACTTAAGCTTTCAAGCCAAGGCAAAAAAGTGCTTTTAGCATCCCTAGACGTCTATAGGCCTGCTGCGCAAACACAATTAGAGGTGCTAGCAAAATCTATTGAAGTAGTTTCGCTTTCAATTATAGAGGGGCAGAAGCCTATTGAAATTGCAAAAAGAGCCTTGGCTCAGGCAAAGAATGACAATATTGATGTAGTAATATTTGATACTGCAGGTCGCTTGCATATTGATACAGAGTTGATGCAAGAACTTCAAAGTTTAAAACAGTTGATCGATCCACAAGAGACTTTACTTGTTGTTGATGCGTTAATTGGTCAAGATGCGGTTAATGTTGCAAGGGAATTTAATGAAGCTGTAGAGATTACAGGCATTGCCTTAACTAGAGTTGATGCAGATTCACGGGGTGGTGCAGCGCTAAGCCTTAAGCAAGTTACAAGTAAGCCTATTAAGTTCCTAGGGGTTGGCGAGAAAGTTCAAGCTCTTGAGGAGTTTGACGCAAGCCGTATTGCTTCACGTATTCTTGATATGGGTGATGTTGTAAGCATAGTTGAACAGGCGCAGAAGCTAGTTGATGAAGATGAAGCAGCAAAATTAGAAAAAAAGATAATGAAAGGCTCGCTGTCGTTGAGTGATTACCTTACCCAGCTTAGGATGATAAAAAAAATAGGCTCAAGCGGTATTTTGTCAATGCTGCCGGGCGCCGCTAAGTTTGGCGATGCTCTTACTGGCAATATGGATAAAGCACAATCCTTGTTCAAGAAGCAAGAAGCTATTATTTTATCAATGACCAAACAGGAAAGGCGCTATCCAGCGCTTTTGAATGCTTCTCGCAAAAAAAGGATTGCAGCTGGCTCTGGGACTGAGGTTAGTGATATAAATAAAATGCTGAAAGACTTTGAAAAGATAAATAATATGGTTAAGAAGGTTGCCAAGCTAAAGAAGTCTGGTGGTATGATGAGCAATATTAAGCAACTTTTTTCTTGACAAATCTATAAAGAATTATAGTATGTTAAACAATTAAATTTCAAGTAATATAATTTAGGAGAAGTGTTATGGGTAAAGCAAAGACGGCTTCCAAGAATAACCCGACGACTCGTGAGCAGGCGAAAGAGTTCTTTTATAATGGCCAGAAAATTAAACCTACAAAATTAGTTACAGAACGTACTACATTCCTTGCAGCTGAATATGAAGCTTCAGGAGATCTGGTTGTAGGGGCAAATGGCGCGCCACTTACATGGCAACAAGCAAAAGGCTAACTTTTAGTTGTAAAAAGTACTTGATTGTAAATTACAATTGAGTTATTTTTGGATTAACTAAATAGATAAAATTAATAAGTAGGAATTATGGAATTATCATCAGAACTTTTAAAAGTATTAGTATGTCCGGTTACGAAAGGGCCATTAGTATATGATAGACAAGCTCAAGAGCTAGTTAGTGAAATGGCTGGACTTGCTTACCCTGTAAGAGACGGGATACCAATTTTACTAGCCGATGAAGCAAGAAAAATTAATAAGAATGCCTTTAAACCATTGCCACAAAAAGTAGATTATATTACTTCGGCTGTTAATACTGAAGAAGCTTCTGTTGAAGAAGTAGCGTAAAGCGTTTTCTCCATATATTATCATATCATTAGCCTCAAAATCCTATAAATGCAACTTGTAAAAAATTTGAGGCTTGATACCTAATAAATAATATTCATATTCTCTTATCCATAGTTCAAGTTATTCATTAAGCGTAGCTTCCCGAAGCCAAGCATAGCAAGCTCTTGAAGTACCAAGTCTATACTGGAAATGATTTATTTTATGGCAGAATCAAAAGTTTCTTTTGCTACATCACTAATGCGAGGATTAAAATCCAAATGTCCAAGCTGCGGTAAAGGGCCATTATTCGAGAAATTTTTAAAAGTAGCTCATTCTTGCTCTAACTGTTACCTAGAATTATTTCATCATAAAGCAGATGATATGCCAGCTTACATTGTTATTTTGCTTGTCGGACATATTGTAGTGCCTTTATTTATATGGGTAATGATGCGTTACGAATTACCAGATTGGGCACATTTACTGATCTGGATTCCAGCCACCGTCTTTTTATCTATTATTTTAATACAACCAGTTAAAGGCGCGATTGTCGCTTTCCAATGGCACCAAGGCATGCATGGATTCTCCAACAAATAATCTAACCAAATCCTAACGAAGTTTGTTTAAGCCAAGTTATTAGATTAGAGCTTGGTTGCAGATTATATCTTAATCGTTAGCATCACTTTCGGTATCGCCGCTTAGAGTTCGGTTGTTCTCATTATGCTCGGTGTATAAATATTGTGCAAGAGTAGGCGCAGTCTCATAACCTTCAAGTAAGTTCTCAGAATCATCTGCTATTCTCGTAGTTTCATTTTTCTTTTGGCTTGGTAGTGGCTCATTAGAGAATATTTCATTATCCCGAATTTTCTCATTAGAGTTAAGGCTACTAAAGTATAAATGATTTAAGGTATAAGTTTGTTTCTGTGAATCAGGGTGATAATTAAGTAAATCAACCACTTTAGAGTTATTGTTTTTAAGGGCAATAATTTGAGCCGTGTAACCTTGAATATCTTTTACGCAAACATCAGCCCCGCTTGCAAGTAACAGGTCAACGAAAGCACCATCACTTCGTTCAGCAGCGTAATGCAAAGGTGTTTTATCTAGGGGGTTTTTTAAGTTCACATTCGCTTTATTATAAATTAGGCTACGAACCACATTTAGGTTTCCTTTATAGCAAGCTAAATGAAGAGGGCTATTGCCAAACTCATCAAACTCGTCTACTTTAGCGCCATATCTAACTAGCAGATTTATGATTTTAGGGGCGTGTTTTTTATTAGACATGATAGCTATATGAATCGGGCTATACCAACCATATTTATCCCTAACTGAATAATCTGCTCCATGTTTCAAAAGTGATTCTATAAGAAAACTATTTCCTCTGCGTGCTGCAATTAGTAAGGGAGTCTCACTCTCTAAATTTTTTGACTCTAAATCTACTTTATATTTGTTTAAAAGTATTTCAACTACTTTGCTATTACCTTTTAAGCAAGCTCGATGGATTGGCTTATTGCGCTGACAATCGACGGCATTTAAGCCTGCGCCTAATTTTATTAATTCTTGTAATATGCGTGGAGAGGTAAGTTCGCTAGCAAGATGAGCTGGAGTTTCGCCATTATGATTAGTATGGTTAACATTAACCCCAGCTTTGGTAAGTGCGCTTATGATTTTTAAGTAGTTGTCTTCAATGTAACATCTTTCATGAGCAGGAGAGGCTTTTAAGCTGACGCTAGCTGCATCACATACTGCATGCAGCAAATTATTTCCGCTTTTATCGATTAAATTTGCATTGCTAAATTTTATTAGTTTTTTAACTTGATAAAAGTAACCTCTTTTAACGAGGATATCTAAAATTGTAGTGCCATATTCGTCTGCAGAATTAATATTATAACCATCTCTAAAGAATTTTTGTAGCAAAGAATCAGCGTCTTTACTCTTATTTCTAATATTGTTGTATGGTAAAGAGCTAAAATAGACATCAAGTTTATTTGAGGTTTTATTAGCTGATTTTTCGTCTAAGTGGCTTATGTATTTTGTATTATAATTTCTACACGCGTTGCTCGGAAGAATGTTTTTTATTACAAAGCTATTCTTGCTAAGCTCGAATGGGTGAAATGTCTTAGAAAAAATATTTTGTATAGCTTTTACTAACATATTATTAATAATTTAGGTTATCGTTAAGGGATAAATATAGAGCTCTAATTATAAAAGTAAATAATTTTCTTATAAAACGACTCTTGGTAAGAAAATTTGGTTGGTTGAAAGCTTAAAAAATTTGTTTATTGCGTATCTTTAAGTTATATTTTAGCTTTAAGAATAATTTATAAGGAAAATACCATGACGAAATATAGGATTGAGACAGATTCATTCGGTGAAATTAGAGTAGAGGATCAATATTATTGGGGAGCCCAAACTCAAAGATCTTTACAAAATTTTAAGATTGGTGTTGAGAAAATGCCAAAGCCCTTGATAGCTGCTTTCGCGCTGCAAAAGAAAGCTTGTGCTTTAGTTAATATGGAGATAGCGGGGCTAGATAAGAAGATCGGTGAAGAGGTCGTAAAGGCTTGCGAGCAAATCTTAAATGGTGAGTTTGATAGCCATTTTCCGCTTGCTGTTTGGCAGACAGGGTCTGGAACGCAAACTAATATGAACTTAAATGAAGTAATATCCAATGTTGCAATTGAAGCTTTAGGGGGTGAGAAAGGATCTAAGAAGCCAGTTCATCCGAATGATCATGTAAATATGGGGCAATCTTCAAATGATTCTTTTCCAACAGTTATGCATATTGCAACAGTGATGGAAACAAAAAACCTACTTCTTCCGGCTCTTGAAATGCTGCATAAGGCTTTGGATAAAAAAGCAAAAGAATGGAAGGACCTTGTTAAGATTGGGAGAACGCATTTACAGGATGCAACGCCTCTTACACTTGGGCAAGAATTTTCAGGCTATGCAAGGCAGGTTGAGCTTGGTATTGGTAGGGTTAAATCTGCGCTTGAAAATGTCTATTATTTAGCGCAAGGTGGAACAGCTGTTGGAACAGGGATAAATTCTAAAGCAGGTTTTGCTGAGAAGTTTGCTGAAACAATAGCTAAATTAACTAAAATTCCTTTTAAGACTGCGCCAAATAAATTTGAGTCTCTTGCCAGTAATGATGCTTTAGTAGAGTTTTCTGGGGCTCTTAATGTATTAGCGACAAGCTTAATGAAAATTGCAAACGATATAAGATTACTTGGCTCAGGACCTAGATGTGGTTTTGGCGAGCTCATTCTCCCTGAAAATGAACCAGGTTCTTCTATCATGCCAGGTAAAGTTAATCCGACTCAATGTGAGGCACTAACCATGGTATGTGCGCAAGTGATGGGTAATCATGTTGCAGTAACTGTTGGTGGAATGTCGGGGCATTTTGAGCTAAATGTGTTTAAGCCACTAATTATCAATAATGTGTTGCAGTCAATTAGGCTGATTGCAGATGCATCAGTTAGCTTTGTTGAACACTGCTTAGACGGTATGACGGCAAACCTTGAGAGGATCGAGGAGCTAAAAAATAAATCCTTGATGCTTGTTACGGCATTAAATCCACATATTGGTTATGACAATGCTGCAAAAATTGCAAAAACAGCTCATAAGGAAAATATTACACTTAAAGAAGCGGCTATTAAATTATCTCTCCTTACTGCTGAAGAATTTGACAAGTATGTTAAACCTGAGGATATGATCAATCCTAAAGGGTAGGCTCTTAATAAAAAATTTAGTAATTATAGCTACCATAGTAACTAGCTTGAAAACAGCACCAAGCTACAAGAAAGCCTCCTTCGATCTGGCGGAGGCTTATTTCAACTAATTTATGAGGTAAATAATGCTAAGGACACAGTTCGCTAAAGCTCGTTTGGACAAAAAAATACGAGACAAAAATAAACATCTTTATAAATTTGAAGAAGTAAGTAGGAGTAGAGAGATTGCTTCTTATAAAGAAGAATTCATAAAAGAGAAAATCCGTCAAAACATCGAACCTACTTTGGTTAAGTCAATAAAGGTTTATAATGATGAATTAACTTTTAAATCAATATACTTATCGGAGGATAAGGCTTTTGAAGCTGTTAAAAATCTTCTAATTAGCTTAGAAGGTAATGTTAAATCATTAAGCTTTCTATCATGCTCGATCAGTGATGAGAAGTTTAAACAGCTTGTACCTATTCTTTTGATGCTTCCCCTTGAAAATTTCACTTTCAACTTTAACTTTATTACCGATTTATCTGCAAGCGAGTTTAGTAATTTAATTATTTCTCATCAAACATTACAAGATATAGATTTAGGGCAAAATTTTCTGTCGGATAAAGGCATTAAACAAATTATATCATCACTTGCTTCTACAAGCCTTCCATTGCCTTTAAGGTCTATCGAGTTTGGCATTCAGCATGGCGCAAATTATAAACATTTATATATGGATGAGTTGAAGGAGAAATATGATGAGATTTTTGCAAAAAACAGCGCTTTAACTCTATCATTTGGTAATGGCAAAATTATAGATAAAATTTATTTAGGTATTGAAGATAATTGTAATCTAGAGGTAACAGAAGGTAGTAATGAAGGCGAAAGCTGGTCACCTACCAACCCTTTAGGAGTAACAGCTTGCGCTTATGAGCCTCTTACTCAAGCGGGAGAAGTTATCTACCATTCTAGCTAAGTATGAGAAATTTTTTACCTAAAAAGAAGAAACCGCATAAAACTAATTATGCGGTTTCTTTTTTAATGTTTTAACAGGTTATACTTCGTATGAGCGTATATACACATCACCAGTCGGAATAACATTGTCAAGCGGATCTGTCGTTTCGGTAATAATAAGATCAACGTTAGAACTGTCATGAGATTCATACCCGTGTGCGGAAGTTTCTCCTTCTTTTTCAAGCTTATTATTTTCAAGGCTTGAAAGGGTAGGTACGAACAATTCATTTTGGTCTAGCTTCTGATGCTCATATTCTCCTTTAAATATAGAATATTTCTCTTCTAGGTAACTAATAATCTTATCGATAGCTATTGCAGCGTTTTTTTCGCGTAAAGATACTCTACCAACCAAGGAGGACAATGTTGAAGAGAATTCCGTGCAGCTATATATTATATCGGTTAAGCCAGTCCCATCGAAGTAACCTAACTTGTAAGCTTTAATATCACCTACTAAGATTTCTCTATCGTAAGTAAGTCTTTGTTCTAAGAAGGCTTTAAAACAATCTTTCTCTGGGTAGAAGCAATGCTGTTTTAACATATGCTCAAAGCTTGTTTTGAATATATTTGCTAGCATGTTCTGATATTTTTCTTTACTTTGAGGAGATTGTTTGCCCCAATCATTAAATAATTTTTCACGAATAGCTGAAGCATAAGAGTTTGCTTGTATATCGATTAAACTATTTATCTCATGAGTAAATTCTATCAAATTGTAATCTATTGCAGAGTTATTATCTGCCTGTCCAATATCTGCATTTTTAGCTTCAGTTGCTAAAATAGCTTGCTCATAAGTTAATAACTCTTGTGCCTTATTTGTTAAAGATTCTTCTGATACAGGAGTAGTTTCTTCCTTACTAGAATCTACAAATTGTGCATTAGGTATTTTAGGAAGTTTCTTAGTGCTACCATTACTAAACGAGGCTATTAAGTAACCATCTTTATCCACAGATATACCGCTTAATAGACCAGGTTGCACACCATTTTGATCAAGGAATCTTTGATCGGGCTCTGAAGCTACTTGATGCATTCCATCAGCTTTACCGAATGTTGTCGCACCAGTTGTTCCTTCGGGTAATCCAGCTGTTCCCCAATTAAATGTTATGTAATTGTTGAAGGCCTCATTTTTCCACACTATTTCAATAGGATCAAGCAGACTTTTGCTCACGGATGCAAGTGTTCCATCTCCATTAAACAGCATGGTTCCTGAGGCAATTTGACCATCTTGTCTTGCAGTTAGGACATCATAATTACCGTCCTCATTTTTTGGAGCATAAATCTCTACCGCCCAGAAATTATTATCGAGCTTAGCGAAAGCAATCCTGAAGTTATGTTGCACGCCTAATGAATCATAAACTGAAAGCGGGCGAACATATATGCTGTCGTCTGTTAAACTGCCTTCTGCTAAATTATGTCCTGCATCACCTCCAGCAGCATTATAGCTAGGACCAAATACAAACTTTAATTCGCTTAAGCCTAGCTCTTTGAATAAACTTGTATACTCATTTATTGTAATAGCTTGTAATTCTTTCGCTGTAATAAAGCCTGTAGCATCTGAAGGCTCATCAACTTCATATTCGAAAAAATCCCCATATTTCGGGTCTGTTCCAACTGATTTTATAATATAGGTTGTTTCACTGTCGAATACGACATTGTTAGCAACAACTAGCGCCTCACTTGAAATGCCTTTGAATGTAAATATATAATTTGCCGAATAACCATGGTTTGGCATATAGACTCTTACTGTACAACTACCACTAGTTGTATAGATTGCTGCTATGCTATCTGTAGCATCCGTCTCGTTGTAGTTAGCAGTATCTTTAGTGGTAATCCCATATACTTTCATAACGCTAGTTGGTAGCTCTGTATGGAAATCTATGCCACCTCGTGGGTTTAAAACTGCTTCCAGCCCTTCAGTTTTATTCATTAATTCCATAAGACCAGATAAGGTAGAGAATCTATTATCTTCAGCCGGAATATCCTTAAGCCCTAGCGCAGAAACAAAATGGCCCGATAATTCAGTAAACTTAATGCTATCTGTTCCTTTTATAGTTCCAATATGTAATTTATTTGATTCGATACGAGCTTTTAAGCCTGGTACAGAGTTTATTGCTTCAGCTAAAGTTTCAAGTGTATTGAATTCGCCTCTGCTTGCATTGGGCGCAGTAGTATTTTTATACTTAAAAGTAGCATGGTGATTATTGCCGTAAGAAATCCTGAAGCTAGCGCCATTTACTGCGCTTTTAAACTTCAAAAATTCAGTATTAGCTCCTAATATGCCTAACCCTGCAGTAATATCATTAGATATTGCAATTCCACCATATTTAAACTCTACCTTACTACCAGGAGGGGTAAGTCTAATAGCTAGAATGTCACCAAGTTGAATGCGGCCTGCGCTCTTTTCACTTGGAACAATAAGCTGCTCACCCGTGATGCCATCATTGAACGAATCTGAGGCTCGTGGCAAGCTTAAAATCTCGCCAGCTCCTTTCAAGAATTTTACTTCAGCATTCAATCTTAACCCTACATTTACCAATGTTGTCGCAATCGGAGAAGAAGTATTAAAGTTAACAGGCGGTAGCTCAGTAAGTAATTCGCTTGAGTTATTAACAAGGTTAATCATTGATTTTTCTTCTTCGTCATGCTTCCAAGGTTTTAATATTTCTCCTTGAGCATTGATGAAATTGCCATTTGCATGCTGACGGAAAGAACCAGACGGGGTAGATTTTGATTGTTCAGAGCTATTTGCCGCTGACCTTGATACAAACTGATCTAGGCTAATGGTCGTTATATTATGCTTCCCGTCGTTAGTGTTAGCACTTTCTCGCTCAAGCTTATTATCCTCAGCTAGTTCTTCCCATGACGCCGGAACGTTTAATTGTGATTCTTCAAAATCATAATATTGAGTTTGAGTTAAGTCTTCTCGTCCTTGTGATTCTTCAGCGAATTTATCTATTACTACTTCTGTAAGTGTAAATTTCTGAGGTTCATTTTTTATGGTTGCAAGGCTTTGCTCTGCATTAAAATCAGTACTATGCTGCAATAATTTATATATATCATGTATTGCACTAGCTTTTTTGGTACTCTCGCTTTTCTCTTTAGCAAGATTCAGGGCAAGCTTCCCGCTCTTATCAGCCATTTCGATTGTTTTATGCTTAGCCTTTGCTGTATCTAAAATAGCTTGCACGGTAGATAAATCATTCTTCTCAATGGCGATATGTATTAATGGTAATCCTTTACCCTTAGAATTTTTTTCCGCTAAAACCTCAGGGTGATCATTGATGAATTTTTTAAACTCACCATACTTATTGCCTTCAATTAATTGCTTGCTTTTCTCGAAATTGCTTAACTCTGGTTGTTTTTTTTGTGGCATGATCTATTATCTCCTTAATCGATAAATTAACTATGAAACTATATTCTGAAAAATAATATAAAAGTTTCGGCGAAAACCAAAAGGCTTTTTCATTCTATAATCGATATTTTTTATTAAGAATTGGTTAAGTGAGCGTTCTAGAATTACAGAAAATTTATAAAAGGTGCATTATTACAGCTAAAGAAGAGTTTGTAAATTTGCCAATTTGGTTTGTAGTGTGTTTCATTTATGGCATAGTGGTTTATTTTTCCCTCTTAAGTGAACCAAGCTTAATATTTTTAATCATTCTTTGTTTCTCCTTAAGTTTGCTTCTGCTGTTCTTTAGAAAGTTTTTTCCGATTAAAACTGTGCTTTTATGCTGTTTGTTTTTCAACTTTGGGCTGCTGGTGCCAACCTTTAAATTTTATAATTATGCTCCGAAAGGATTGAGCCAGCGTATAACTTCTAATGTAATAGGCGAGGTCGAAGCGATTAAGCCGAAAGAGTTTGGCTGGCAGATATTACTCAAAGATGTTGTTATTGATGGGGTATTAAGAGAAGAAACGCCAACTAAGGTTCGGTTTAACTTGCATGATATAGGCTCGAGCCGGTTTTTGCTTGGCGATATTTTGTCAGTTAGGCTTGCACTGATGCCGCCTCCGGGAGCTTTGTTGCCAGGTGGTTATGATTTTTCAAGGCAAGCTTATTTTAATGAAATAGGAGCGGTCGGATATAATAAATCAGATCCGATAATAGTTGATCATAATCAGCTGGAAAGATCATTTTACCGTTCATTTCAAACCTTTAGGCGATTCCTATACGATAAGATCATAGAAAGCCTAGGCGAAAAGAACGGGAATTTTGCGGCAGCTGTAATAGTTGGAGAAACTTCAGGAATTGACCTAAATACCTTAAATGCGATGCGCCGTTCGGGGCTTGCCCATATATTATGCGTATCAGGAATCCATTTATCGCTAGTTGCTATGATTTTCTTTCTTACTACGAGATTCATGTTAAACTCCTCAAATTATATTGCAAACCAGTTTAACATAAAAAGAATTGGCGCTCTTGTAGCTATAGTTGGAAGTTTCTTATATCTACTTATCTCTGGTATGCAGGTTGCGGCAACTAGAGCCTTTATAATGACAAGTGTTTATATGATGTCTATCTTTTTAGACAAAAGGCCACAAGCTTTAAGATCAGTATTTTTTGCAGCTATGATTATATTAATTATATGGCCAGAATATATAATTCATCCAAGTTTCATTTTATCATTTACTGCAGTTTTGTCTCTTATCGCTTGTGCTAAATTCAATTTTACTCCATTAGAAGTAACTTCTATTAAGCGAGGAAAATTATTTAGGTTTAAGCAGTATATAATATTAAATATCAACTCTACCCTAGCAGCAAGTCTTGCTACTACGCCTTTTGTTCTTTACTTCTTTCATGTAAATCCTAATTACTCATTGCTTGCTAATTTGTTAGCTGTGCCGATAACGACTTTTATATTAATGCCATCTGCGGTTCTGGCAATCATGTTAATGCCTCTGAAAATTGATTGGCTTGTATGGCCAGTATTAAACCAAGCGATTAACGGTATAACTTCGGTTGCAAGCTTTATTGCGCCATTGCCATATTCAAGCTGGTATTTTGGCCATTTAGACGAGCAAGTTATAATACTCTACTCTTTAGCTTTTGTAATCTTCTGTGTTGGGAAGAAGAAGCTCAAAATAGTTGCGTTAATCCTACTTTTGCTCTCATTTACTAAGGTTTTATTCACTCCTAAAGTTGATATGATAATTGATGGGAGGAGTAAAGTTTTTGCAGTGAATATTAATGGTCAGCTGAAACTATCAAACGAAAGGCTTGGTAAGTTAAAATCAGCTTATTGGACCTCTTGGTTTGGGCAATCTGATATAAAGTTTCTTGAGGAGCCTATAACCGAGTTTAAAACTTTTTCAGGAAAACTTATAAACTTCTGCCAAAAAGATAGTTGCAATTGCAATGCAGATTTAATAATAAACCTTACAAAATATGAAGATAAATTTTGTAAATATAATTATTTTAGTAAGGAAATGCTCGAAAAATTTTGTAAATATAATTATTTTAGTAAGGAAATGCTCGAAAAATTTGGTATTATATTAGTTTTTTGTAACTCACAAAACTGCTGGATAAAACAATCACCTCAGCAAGAAAGATTTAAGTTTAAGTGAGTTAAGAAATGAAAATAATTTTCATTTATTGCTAATATTACTGTTATAAGTTAGACTTTTATGAGCTTTTTTGTAGAGAACTGTAGTAATTATGTTACGTAAAAAATGTAGAATTTGATGGTTTTTAATATTAATATAACATAAATGTAATATTATAACTTGAAAAAATAATGTACTTAACGTAAACTGATGGATGGTTGCAAAACTTTTAAGTGAGTTGTGCAAATAAAATTATAAAAACTAAACAATCAAAAAGGAGTTAGTTATTATGTTAAAGAAAGTTGCAGTTGCATTATGTGCTTTAGTTATGCTTGCTGGTTGTAAAAGCAGAAGTTCCTACAGCTCATATGCTAATGAAGAAAGTTCAGAAAACGTTACGTATTTCGACTACGATAGCTCAGACATTAAACCAGAAGGTAAAGAAAAGCTTATGAAGCATGTTGACATGCTTAAAGCAAATCCAAGCCTAAGCATTGTTGTTGAAGGTCATTGTGACGAAAGAGGAACAAGAGAATACAACATTGCTCTTGGTGAGAGAAGAGCTCATGCTGTAAAAAGATTCTTAAGTGCGCACATGGGTGCAAACAAACCTCACCACAGAATTGAAACAATCTCTTATGGTAAAGAAAGACCAGCAGTGATTGGTGAAGGTGAAGAAGTTTACAGACTTAATCGTCGTGCTGTAATTAAGCCAAAGAAATAAGCTTTAATTATTAGAAATGCTTCAAAAAGGTTCTGATTAAATGTCAGGACCTTTTTTTATTTGCAAGTCTTTAAACCCATATAGTTACAGCTTATTAGTTACATAAACATATTTATAGAATATCGATTCTAAATATTACTTGAGTTAAACCAATTCTTTATTTATTATACCTATTACGTTAAATAACTTCCGAATAACGTATAACAGAGTTTTAATAGCTATGAAGACCAAATCCACAAGCATTTTTCTCGTTCAAATTGCACGATTTTTGAAATTACTGCAGATATTTACTGTGATGTTTCCAATAATTTTTACAGCTCCAAGTTTTGCAGGCATAGAAGGTGCTGCCACGATTGAAGAAGCTCTATCACAAGAAGGAATTTTCGAGGTTGAACAGCAACCAGCTCCCTTTCAAAATAGTGATGACGAATTGAGGTTCTCAGGTTTCGAAAGTGAGTTGAAAGAGTTAGTAGGTAGGGTAGAGAGACTTGAGCATATCATAACTCAACTCAAAGACCAACTAACCTCGATAGAAGATAATATAGCAGCGCTTGGTACAGGTAAAGAAATTAAAGTTACAGCTAAAAATCCAGCGCCACAAGCGGCAGATAAGCCCGTTCCAAAAAGTGCAGATACAGCAGAGCTTAGTGATAACGATCAAGAGAGGATAGATTATGATAAAGCTCTCTCAGATTTGAAAGATAATAAATTCCAAGAAGCTGAGTCAAAATTTGACCTGTTCATCAAGAATTATCCATCGAGCAAGCTCTTAGGCAATGCTTATTTTTGGTATGGGGAAACATTCTTTAGAAGGAATTATTTCGAAAAAGCTGCCTTATATTATTTAAAGGGTTATAAGGCCAATCCTAGAAGTAGCAAAGCATCAGATTCGCTGCTTAAACTCGCGCTATCGCTTGGCGAAATTAATAAAGTAAAAGAAGCTTGCTCAACCTTAGCAAAGCTTGAGAAAGAGTTTCCAAGCCGTCCTGATAGCTCGAAAAAAAGAGCAAGAGACGCTAAAGCGAAATTTGGCTGTAAGGATACCAAGTAAATAATAAGTTATAGGAAGTTGATAAAGCAAAATCATAACAACTTATGATAAAAGGAAAAAGCCTGGCGCTTTTAAATCGCTTGGTTGTTTATTTAAATTTAAAATATGTAGGAGTATTAAATGGATATAATTGATGAAGTTGTAAAAGATATCAAAGACGAGAAACATTATCAGGCTTTCAAGAAAATACTACCTATAGTAATAGGGGTAACGTTATTACTAGTAACAGCTATGGGAATCAAGACCTGGCTAGCAAATAGAGCGCAAAAACATAACGCAGAAATGGGTGATTTGTTAAATAATGCAGTTGTTCTTGCGTTATCTGGTCAAGAGCAGGCAGCTAGAGAGTCTTTTGACTATATTTTAAAAGAAGCAAAAAATAACGCAAAAGATTTTGCGGCCCTCGGTAAAGCTATTCAGTTAATTGCTTCAGATAAGCAGCAAGCGCTGGTTAGTCTAGAAGAGATTGCTGAGAGTAGAGACTACCAAGATTTAACAAAAAACTATGCGCAAATATTATGGTTATCAATGACCATTGATTTTCCATTAGAGAAAATAGATGCAAGTAAAATGGATAAATATATTCAAAACTTCAAAGAAGAGCAGAAAACTTTTTTCGGGACAGCAAATTTAATCAAAGCTTTATGGTTAATCAAGCAAGGAAAAGACCAAGATGCTGAGGTTGTACTTAATATTATTCTTAATAGTAAATTCTCTAATTACACTAATAAAAATAATGCTCAAGCGATTTTATCAAACTTAAAAGCAAAAAAATATAGTAAATAATTAAAGGTAAAGTATGAAAAAACTACTATCACTATTATGTAGCGTGATTTTCTCTTTAAGTGCTTGTAATAAACTGGGCTCTTCTAAAATTACTCAGCTAATTGACTTTACTCCTGCTTTAGAGGTTGACCCCCTAGCTAAAAATTTAAAGATCGTAATAGATTCTGCTGTTCCAGTAAGTAAATGGCCTAATCATATAAATTCAGTTAATGAGCAGCCAAGCAATATTAGATTAAGTTCGAATTTAGAGAGATTTATAACCACCAAGGTTGGTAGCGATCGAATTAGCACTCCACCAATTATTGCAGGTTCTAATATTTATATACTCGACAATAAAGATATTGTTACAAGCTATGATATCAATAGTTTAAAAAAACTATGGTCAGTTAATATTTCACCATCTGGCTTTAAAAAGGAATTCCCTGGTGGAGGGTTAGTATATAAGGATGGTAAAATTGCTGTAGTCGGAGGCAGTAGGGATGTTGTAGTACTTAATGCGCAAGATGGAAGTGAAGTTTTCCGTAAGACATTAAGTGATATTACAAAAACTCAGCCTATATTAGATGGCGATAAGCTTATAGTATTAACTGTAAGTAATGCTCTATACGCTATAAATATTAATACAGGTGCAACCTTATGGCAGCATGAAGCGCTTCCAGAAGTTATTGTCGGCGGAAGGTATATTGCGCCAATTATTTATAAAGATAAAATAATTATAACATATTCCTCAGGCAGCATATATGTCATTAATGCTAAGAATGGAGAGCAGGAATGGGGGCTAAACCTTGCTGCAGAATCAAGCGAGATGGCCGGTTTTGCGGCGATGAATGTAGAGGTGCAACCTATTATTGAAAATGGTTATCTGTATGTTGCGAGCAATAGCGGTAACTTATATAAATTTGCTATAGCAAATGGTGAAACAATTTGGAAAAAGCCAATCCAAGATATCAAAGCTTTAAGCCATTCTGGAAACATGTTATATATAGTGACTAATGCTAAGCAGATTGCAGCAGTTAGTAAAGAGCGAGGCTTAGTAAAATGGGCATTATCTCTGCGTACAGATAAAGATATGAAAAATGCAAAACCAGTAGCTTTTTCAAATCCATTAATGATAAACAACGTAATTCATTTTACGACTTCAGACGGTAATTTATTTAAAGTAAATCCTCAGACGGGTAGCTTGATTGAAAAAATCACGATAGTAAATGGAGCTTTATCGCAAGCTGTAGCAAATGATAATTACTTTATTTTCACTCAAATCCCACATATAGTAAGAAGCGCTAATTAAGCGCTTCTCATAGTCTTTTACTGTAAAACCGAATCACTCTCTCCAGCTAGGCTTGCAAACACTTACTTTTTCACCGGCTATCGTAATGGAAAGGTTTTGCTCTTCTGCCTTCGCTAATTCTTCCTCTCTAACGAGTGCTATTGCCAGCTGTCCAAGGTAAGATAACAATTTACCAATTTTAGTATCTCCTGCCATGATTGCAATGTTCGAGCTTTCATCCTCCTCGCCTGTATCAGTACTTGCCCCCAGCTCTAAAAACTCTTTAAAATTTTTTTCGGCTATGACCTTATAAATATTCTTTCTAACTACCCCTCGATATTTGGTCCTTGAAATTGGTTCTTGCCCAATATAGCAGCCTTTATCAAAATCAATTGCACTCAATTGTTCAAGCCCATATTCTAAAGGAAAGGATTTCTCTTGTACCAATTCACTATATTCTGGGATTGCTAGCTGATATTTAAGCTTTAGGTAAGTTCCACTTCCCATCTCTGTAGCATAATTGAGAAGCGTTTTTTTCGCTATTATGCTTCTATATCCAAGGTCTTGCATCCTTGGATCAGGAGCGCTTATACATGCATCACTTAAGGGGTGCTTGCTCCAAAGGACCGCATATTCTTCACTTACATCATAAAACTCAACTTGTGAGCGTAATTTATAAATTTTTAGCTTACCTATGAAACTATCTTTATGTGCTTTATAAATTTCTGCGATAAACCCATCTTCTCGAGGGTATAAGAATAGCTCATAGAGATACTTACCTTGTGCGTTGAGCATCAAGCAATAAGTTAGATTAGAGGTACCTTGCTCGATATTTTTTGTTATTAACCCTTGTAGGAACTTTTTACTATCGCTTCCTTTGATGAGCACCAGAGCTCTATCATTTAAAATTTCTGTCATATACTTACTGTATTAATCATTTACAACTATGCAACTCTGCTTTCTTTTTAGTAATCTCTTACATAAAGAATTAGCTTCATTATAGCTGCTGAAGGAACCAATATAAAGCTTATATATTACTCCTTTTTCGCCAAGGTCTACTTTATTAATTTTATAAGTATATTTTCCAATTAAATCCTTATTATTTTTTAGCGCTTTATTCCATTCTTTTGTAGCATGGCTCTCTGTTTTACTAGCACTAATTTGTAGTTTATATTTCTGTCCCTTATTAACAAATGGTTTGTTATCGTTTAGCAAGCGGTTATCAGTTTGATCAACAGTTATAATATTAATTTCACTTTTGGAATCATCAATTATAGTATTTTCTAAAGGCTCGCTAAAGATGCTTTCCTTATCTTGATCATTTTGTTTGGTAGAGGAGATATCAAAAACTGATTCTTCTTCAGTCTTCCTAATCGATAGAACAGGTTGTTCAGGTTCAGGCATTACTTGCTCGCTGCGCATAGTTTTTCTTGAAGGAGAAATATATTCATATACTGATTTATCCATATTAGGGAACTCTAACCCTCCAGGCTCTATAGGTTTAATTTTAGTTCTGCTCTCATCAGGGAGTATTAATGGTACGTCCTGAATGTTCATTTTGTTATTCTCTTCGCTCATGAAGAAGAGCGCCACGAATGAGCATGTTAACAGTAAAAAGATGGTGCTGCGTATAGTTAGTTTCATATTTAATATTAGATTAGGATTCCTTCAAATATTTGTTTTTAATATTATATACGTAATTTATGCAACAAATATAATCTTATCTATTAAAATAAGATATAAAAATTGAAATTAATTGCTTTTCAGAGGGGTTGTTCTAAAATATTTGGAAAAAAGGGTGATGTATGCTGAGAGATGTTGCAGTTGCAATAGATGATGAAAGGAAAAGGTATGATGAACTTCCGTATGAGAGTTTTCCATTTGCTGTATCTCATCCTGGGCACTTAAGAGCCATTGGTGCCTTATTCGGTTTAAAAGCTCCTGAATTGAATAAGGCAAGAGTATTAGAGCTTGGTTGTGCGGCGGGCAACAATATTATACCTTTTGCAGCCAATTATCCAAAAGCGGCAGTAGTAGGTATTGACTTATCAGAGGTTCAAATAAATGATGCTAAAAGACAAGTAGCTGCGTTAGGCCTAAAAAACATAGATCTTAAAACTGCTTCTATTACCGATGTTGATGTAACCTGGGGCAAGTTTGATTATATAATATGTCATGGTGTATATTCATGGGTACCAGAAGCTGTTCAAAAAAAAATATTAGAGATTAGTAGCAATAATCTTTCGCAGAATGGTATTGCATATATAAGTTTTAATACTCTGCCTGGATGGAATATTGCAGGTTCTGTTAGAGAGATGATGCGATATCACTCTAGCAATTTCAAAGATTTAAATGAGCAGGTTAAGCAAGCGAAATCTATTCTAGGCTTTGTTAATGAAGCTACGCAAGCAAGCAACAATTATCATTCCCAAATTTTTGCCAATGAAGTAGCGCAAATACAATCAGGGGGGGATATTTATCTGAGGCATGAATATCTAGCAGAGTTTAATAAAGCTTTTTATTTTCATGAATTTATTCGTGATGTAGAAGCATGTGGGCTAAAATATCTTGCAGATTCAAACATAAATACGATGTGCATAGAAAATTATCCTGATAAAGCTATAGAGCTCCTTAACTCTATTAACGATATTACTAGGGTTGAGCAATATATGGACTTTATTTCTAATAGAAAATTTAGGCCTACTCTTCTTTGTCACCAGAATATAAACCTTAATAGAAAACTTACTCCTGAGATATTCGAAAATTACTATTTTCATTTAAATTTCATTGATCAAGAGATAAAGAGCAGCGAAATTTTTAATGATAAGGAAATTACCTTCCATATTGTAGGTGATAAGAATTTCTCTACAGATTCCAGCGTATTAAAAATTGCTTTGGTAGAAATGTTTAATAGTGGTTATGAGTATAAAATAAGGGAACTTGTTGCAATAGTTGCCAAAAAATTGCCAAGGCTAGACCGAGAAATTATAAGAAAGGAATTGCTAAATAGTTTCATTGAGCTTGCTAAAGCCGGTTATGCTAGCTTTAGCCTTGAAAAGCCATTATATATTAGTGGAATTTCTAATAAGCCAAGAGTTAGCAAAGTAGCTTTATATCATGCGAGGCAGGAGAACCAGCTATGGACTATTAACCAAAAACATTTTAAGATTCTGTTAAATGTTATCGATAAACTTATAATGCAATGTTTGGATGGTAAGCATGATATAAATTTTATTGAAAAATATTTGATAGAAAATTATAAAAAAGGTGTAATTAAGGTAACTAATAACGGCCAACCGGCTGAAGAGAAGCATGTCAAGCCGCTAGTTAGGCAGTATATTCAAGCAACATTTAAGAAGTTCGCAGGTATGCAACTATTTGTAGAGTAAACCTTTGGGTTAAGCTATAATCCCTGCTTAATCCTTTTAGCCCCCGGAGATTATAAGATCGGCAATTTTCTCTGTAAACCCCTCAAGCTTGCCCATTATAAATGGTCCAATGAACAGTAAACTAATATAGACGATTAACATTTTAGGAACGAATGTTAAGGTATTTTCTTGGATTTGAGTTAAGGCCTGGAGAAGGGAAATGATAAGCCCCACAAATAGTGAAATTAAAAGAATAGGGGTTGAAACCATCATAAGCACATATATTGCTTCTCGGCTAATCTGGGCAAAATCCGCTGGTTCCATTCTTATATCTGTATTATATGCTAATCTTTTGCTAAGGCTAATGATATTGTAAAGGTTGTTATTTGGCAAATTATAGGTTAAGCCTTAAAAACTTTTGCTAATTGCCGTGATTTTTTTGTGATCTTCGCTATTTCAAAGGTAGTTTTAGGGAATCGTTGACTAGAGCATCCGTTTTTTGCTTAGGCAATTCTATATTATATCTAATCATGCACCTATCCTTATACTTAAAACTAATTAAGACTTATAAGAAATAAATGTGAAGCCATAAAATGTAATGACGATTCTTTTACAGCTCTAATACTTGCAAAGCAAGGTTAAAAAGACTTAGTCGCAACCTTATTGTATAATAAACTGTTCTAAGAGATGAAGCTATATAGGGCATGGTTGAAAAATAAATAAATAATTCACCCGTAACAATTTGAGCCTACCTACTAAACATCAAAAAATAGGGGGTAGGGTATGGTTACTTGTTAAACGAATGAAATAAGTACTACAGTCTAGCCTGCAAGCGGAGCTTGATGCTATATATGGTATTTCCAACTGGATCGCTATAAAATGGCTTATAAAATTCGTTTAGTCGCTTCACGCGATGCGAATTAATGTGCTTACTATACTTCAAAAAAATAGGGGGGTATAAAAGTTACTACCTAGAGTTGTAACCTTGTAATATAGATTAAAAAAATAACTTTTTGAAGTTAAACTCGTCTCTATTAAAAAAAAGGGGGGGGGGGTAAAAAAACACAACCTTTAGTTTAAGCTTTCGAGGAATCACACGGTAGTCTGCATAGACTGGTAGCTTCAGCGGTGTCCGGGGTGCCATTTATACCTTATATAAATCGACTTCTTCCGTAACTTTACTTTTGCGGTTTATTTGAATAGAGGTTTGATACTCGAATCCTCATGTACCTAGCTTACTTGGGTTCTGCGTTCTAAATCTTCTGCAAATCCTCTCCCCTAAGCGAGTTTTTGATAGATGTATATTATATCATATTTGATAATTTTGGCGCGCGAAAGCTATACTTGCTTACTGAAGTTGATATTATAGGTTAGTAGAAGACTTACAAAAGTGGTTGTTACTCTCGGCAATTAACCCTAATATATTCTACTATTTCTTCGACTTTGGAATCTATAGTGAAATGAGTTATATATTTACCTTCTTTATTAAATAAATATATGAACGTTGAGTGGTCTACTAGGTAATCATTACTATTTTCATCACCTCTGATTGCATAGTAAACTCTATATTTGTCGGCAGCCTCTTTAATTTGTTCTTTTGTCCCTGTTAGGGCGATAAATTTAGGGTGATAAAAGCTAAAGTAGTTTTTAAGAGTAGAGCTTGTATCTCTTTTGGGATCTAGGGTTATAAAGACAGGATTAATATTTATTTTATATAAGTCTAGGGTTTTAAGTACTTGATTGATTTTTTGTAATGATGTTACGCATACATCTGGGCAGAATGTAAAGCCAAAATAGATAAGAGCAGGTTTTCCTTTTAATTGATCGCTAGAAAAGTGCTCTCCGCTACTATCGGTTAGGTTAAATTCTCCTCCGATATCTGCTGCTTTATTTTCGATCTTAGAATTAATATAATTTTCGTCTTGTTTAGGCGTTATAGTAGTTTTTAAAACTAAATAGAATATAAAGAATGTGATTAAAGTTACTACTAAGGCTATTATCTTTAAATTCTGTTCTCTCATATTAATGTCACTTTATAAATTTTATTCCTTAAGAAGTTTAGCCGCTTCAAGCGCAGCGTAAGTTAAGATACATGTTGCTCCTGCTCGTTTCATGCAAAGTAATGATTCAATGATCATTTGATGCCAGTTAAAACAATTATGCTGAGCAGCATATTTTATCATGGCATATTCCCCGCTTACCTGATAAGCAAAAATAGGTACTTCGAAACTGGTACTCGCAGCTCTAATAATATCAAGATAAAGCATCCCAGGTTTAATCATGACCATATCGGCGCCTTCAGCAATATCAGTCTCAATTTCTCTTAAAGCTTCCTTAATGTTCCTATAATCCATTTGATAGGTTCTCTTATCCGACTTTAGAAGTGATTTAGAACCGACTGCTTCTCTAAACGGGCCATAAAGGTTTGAAGCATATTTTGCTGAATATGACAATATCCCAAGGTTCGTAAAATTATCTTTATCGAGATATTCCCTAATTGCTTGAATCCTGCCATCCATCATATCGGAGGGAGCTATTATATCAGCCCCTGCTTTAGCAAGTGTTAAAGCTTGATTGCATAAAGCAAATATTGTCTTATCATTGTCAACATCATCCTCATACCAAATTCCATCGTGGCCTGATAAAGTATATGGGTCTAGCGCTACGTCACAAATGATTCCGATTGCAAGATCTAAATTTTTAATTGCTCGAATGGCCCGGCATATTAGATTATCTAAATTATAAGCTTCGCTAGCTTTTTCATCTTTTAAGCTATGGCTAATAACTGGAAACAAAGCAACAGCTTTTATGCCAAGCTCGTTTGCAAGCTTAACTTCCTCTAATAACTTATCAATTGAGTATCTGTAAATACCAGGTAAGGTGGTTATCTCTTGCTTAATATTCTCTCCTTCAATAACAAACAAAGGATATATTAAGTCATCTACCTTTAAAGTAGTTTCGGCGACTAGATCTCTAAGCCAATTAAACCTTCTATTGCGGCGTAATCTTAAATGTGGGAACATAGTAGATATGTTTTAAGCTTTAATTATTTTTGATAGTAGCATGCAGAGTATCAAAAATAAAGCCTTAAATTTACCTATGGAATTAAAAAGAATTTTCTTTTATTTCTATATGTTAATATACTATTATAATAAATTAATACGAAAAAATCCTTATAAAATACTTAGTAGGTGAGGATTTATGCTTACAATAGATTACTTAGCTAATCACCATGAATATATTGAGCTTTTGGCTAAATGGCGCTTTGAACAATGGAAACATTTAAAAATAACAAATAGTGTAGATGAAGCAATAGCAAAACTTAAATTATACATAAATACTGATACCCTTCCTATTGGTATCATTGCTTTTGAAAATAATGTACCGGTAGGGATGGCAGCTATTAGAAAAAGCGATGGCATCAGGGAAGATTTAGAACCTTGGTTTGGCTCAATTTATGTTGAACCAAATTATAGAAAAAAGGGGGTGGGGGCTAGTTTAGTTGAATGGAGAAAACAAATTGTAGTTAATATGGGTTACAGCAAAGCCTATATATTAGTTATAGAGCAAGAAATCATAGAATGGTACTTAAAACTAGGCTGGAAAATACATTCTTTTGATAAATTAAAGGGCCATGATGTTACTATAATGGAGATTGATTTAAGTTCCTGAAATATGAATAGATTTCATTCGAAACTCTACTTCTGCTGTTAATTTGTATATAGGTTCGGTATTCGAATCCTCATGTACCTATAAGTCTACTTGGGTTCTTTGTTCCGCATCCTCTGTAATTTCTCAAGAGTAAGTGAGTTTCAAAAGAAATTTAGTGTTTCAGCTATTTCTCAATAAGCGTCAAGAAATCGCTAGCGGCATTTTAATTCCGCTTATCTTCATCGATTACGAAAGCATGTATATAATGTTTATTTCATCCGCCACCTAGGACTGTGATCACGGAGGTATATGCATATTATATCGATTACCTTAAGTGCGTTATATAATGATTAATTACTTTTTTCTCTATTATAGGATTTCTTCTCAGCAAATGAGAATTTATAATCCTCTACTCTCAACTCGCCTATGTTTTTGAAATTCCTTAGATCTCTTTCAAGAGCAAAGAGCATAGTCGAAGGGGGGCATAAAATTGGATCAAGTTGCAACGACTTGGGTAAATCCATTCCTTTGCTTTTTAGCCAGCTTTTCTGTAGCGCTACTATGATAACTTCACTACACATAAATGCTTCATCGGGGATATTTAATTTCAATTTTTTATGCTGGAAAAGAACATTCTGTAGTTTAAGCTTAACCTCAGCAGGGTAACCCACCATCGAATCGTCCCATTGATTCATTAACTTCTCACTTTTAGAGTTAAAAGGAATTTTTCTTTTTAGCAGAGTTTGAATCTCGTTTAATAACTGTTGTTTAAAGCTTGGGTCAGCAATACGTATAACGTAATAATATTTATTTTGGGTAATTAGCTTTTTACTGGGCGGAATATATGTTTCTACAAAGCTATAATATTTAGGGTTATCAGTAGCATGAGCGATTCTGATATTTTGCGGTATTTTAGAAGTAATCGTTACCACTGCAACATGACCAGCTCTATCCTCTTGATCCAAAGCCTTCCAAAAAATAATATCTCCTGGTAATAATTCTGATACACTAATGGCACTCGCCTGAGTTTGAAAGCAGGAGATAAAAATACAGTATATAATTATCTTATACATAAATTAAATTTACCTCAACTTTTTAGTAAACCATATTACAAGATCGTCATCAAGCGGTATTTTTTCATCAAACTCGACTATCCTATCTTTATAGGTAATCCCTCTTCCATCAGGAATATAGCCTCGCTTTACATAAAGCTTCTGCGCATTACCGTAGCTTTCATGTAAACCTACTCCAAGGCCAACAATATTACTTCTTTTAGCAGCCTCTGTTTCCGCTACTTCAAGTAGTTTACTGCCTATACCTTTACCCCGGAAAGAAGGAAGAACGTTAAAATCATTGATTTCAGGGATTTGTGCTTCATAAAACGGAACATATGTCGAATTCATTTTGAGAGTTACATAACCAACAAATTGATCCTTGAGAAAGGCAAGCCAAATAATCCGCTCATTTATTTGTTGCTCTTTTAAGTAGCTTTCAAAAAGCTCAGGGGTTTTAAGCCAATTATGTGCAGCAAAATTTTTTACTATAAGGGGAATATGGGATTCAGTGAAAGGCTTAATTGATATTTGCAAAGTATTTAGGTTGAGCTTGAAATGTGTTAAATCTCTAACCATATAAACCATATTCCATTCATAACCTCCTGGCTTTAAATTAAATAACGGCTGGAACCCATTTGCTTTATAGAAATTATAAGTCTTTAAGTAGTTTTCATCTGCCTCACTAGAAGCTAAAGTTTCAACAGACATTGTGCTTGCGCCAATTTCTTTAGCGTAGACACAGGCTGCACTAATGAGTTTCTTACCTATTCCACATCTATGATAGTCTCGCATAACTGCCATCCAGTAAATATTACCATTATTCGGATAAGGAAACTCTAGGCTTAGTAGACCGACATATCTTCCATCAACTCTGACTGCAAAGTTAATACGTGAGCGAACTCCTATAGCATAATGTTCATTAGCTTCAGGTAAGCCAAAATATTCAGGCAAATCTTGAGTGATCTGGCGACATAAAGCTTCTGCTGTATCTGGGAGAATGCGTTTTATAATTATATTCATAGGTTTACTCTAAATGATCTAATATATCAGCAATTTTTATCATATAATGAGCTATATTTAAATCTTCTCCAGCCGAACATGTAGCTAGAATTGCTTGCACAAAACTCCATTCTTTTAAACGCTCTTTATTTATTCCAAGTAAATTTGAAAACTTACTTAATCTGTTATTTATAATAGCGCGATGATCATGATGCTCTAAAAGCTCAGGAATAGGGTTACGTATATACGCTCCTACCTCAAACGCATTTTCTCCAACAAAACCCTTAGGGTCAATAGCAACCCAACTGTCTTTTTTATGAAGTATATTCTCATGATGAAGGTCTCCATGCAGCAATACACTATTCAGTTGAGTACTTAAGAGTCTGGAGGTTAATAGTTTCGCTTTATCTATATATTTTCTTGGAATTATAATATAATCTGCATTAATAAGTTCTTCCAGTATTTTCTCTATAGTTGGGAAGGTGCTTATGTTATTAAGAGGCTTTTTATGTAAGTTTCTAATAATTTGTACTGTATGCTCAATAGCCATATCTTCCTCAGAGGGAAATAATTTCTTCAACGAATATCCTGGTTCTATGGCTTCCATTAATAATGAATTTAAATTTCTATCAAAATCTAATAGCTTTACGCAGGCTAGACCATCATAAAATTTCAATGAGTTCGCCTCACCTTCTATTTGGTTTGGAAAACAGCCTATTTTTAATACAACCTTACAACTATAATTTTGGCTATATGCACTGCAGACGTAATTATATTTAAGATTTGCATAAAGAGTAATGTCATTTGATTTCCATTTGAGACTAGCCTTATTTAAAAGATTAGGAAGTATTAAAAGCCAATCTTTTCCCTCTTTGCCATACACATTTATTATCTGATTCTTGAATTCATGCGTTATAATATAAATTCGCCCAGTATTTTCCCCACAGCTATATCAGATGGGTCGCTCTCATGCTCTTCAGGGGCGTTAAATGGCATTTCTGTATAACCATTCTTAAGATAAAACCTTAAGGAGCTTTGCCTTGATTCTGCATGGATGCTTTTAACCTCAAGGCTTTTTAGCCATTTTTCTATAAATACCAAAAATATACTTCCGGCATTTTGTTTTCGCTTATCTTCTTCAATAACAATAATCCTCATAGCTGCACGATTGCCTGGCCAGAATTGAATATGAGCGTAACCAATTATTTCAGTTCCTTGATATAGAACCAAATGCGCATGCTCAGGGTGGTTAAACGTCCAGATATAAGGATCTTCTATACCGTATGGTTTAAAGATGTATTTAGTACGAAAAATTTTAGCTGCAGCCCATTCAGTTTCATCATTACATTTAAGCATTCGAAAGCGATTAAACCCAGCCTGCTTCAAGACTTTCCTTATAAAATCACCTTTACGCAAGGTATAATTTGTAAAACTGGAATGACTTTTATAATGCGAAGACTCCTCTTGTAAAAGCTGAGCTTTAAGTTCTGCATATTCATCTCGCGCCTTAGAATCTAACCTTAAATAATCCCTAAAAGTCAGGTTAAGCTCGATTTCTGGATGACCTTCTTCGTAAACATGTAAGTTTACTTTAGAGGAATCTATGTTTTTCCAAAAAAAATACCTGAGCGGTATATTATATTCACCCTTGAAAGTATAATTATTAAGAGTACTAACAGCTTGGTCTAAGTTACGTATTACGCAAGCAATATCGATAATATCCTTTGCGCTAAGTCCAGGCACCGAGGTTGAGCCAATATGATGTATTGCTATAAAGTTTTCTCCTAAAACTTGCTGTATCTTTTCTGCCTCTACCTCAAACTGCTTTGGCCAATCGGGGTTGTAAGGGATAATAGAGATCTGTTGCACAGTTTACCTAAACCCTCTTCAAAGCTTCGATATCTCCTGTAGTAATGGCTTTAAGGTTATTGGTAATTTTCTCTACCGGACAGTTCCACCAAGCAGTTTTAAGCAAGAATTCTATTGTTTCCTCATCAAAACGCTTTCGGATTACTTTTGCCGGATTGCCTCCAACAATTGTGTAAGGCTCTACTTCTTTTGTCACTAAACTATTGGTTCCTATAATAGCGCCATGACCAACTTTAACTCCTTGCATGATAGTTGCGCTATTCCCTATCCAAACATCATTACCAATTATGGTGTCACCCTTGCTGACTACATTCATATCAGCTTCCTTCCAATCTTTACCCATTACTTTAAAAGGGTAAGTCGAGATACCATCCATCGCATGGTTAGCACCATTCATGATAAACCGAACTCCTGTCGCAATCTGGCAGAACTTCCCGATTATGAGCTTATCGTGCATAAACTCGAATAGGTATAATACATTCTTTTCGAAATTATATATATCCTCTGGGTCATCATAATATGTATAGTCACCGACGATTATTTGTGGGCTTTTAATTATATTTTTAAGGAATACTGTTCTAGTAACACCTTCAATAGGGTATAATATATTTGGATCAGGATACTTGTTATAATCTGGCATAATTCTTACTGTTATATGTAGAATCTCTCTACTTTAATCATTCGCTTGAGAGCACTACATTTTTCTTTTATATTATTTTTAATTTGTATAAACATAATACTTAAATATTTTACCTATGACCATAGTTTTTTTACCTCTTGCAGAGGCGCATTTTCCCTTATTACTGAAATGGCTTGAGATGCCGCATGTCAAAGAATGGTGGGATAAGGACGGGAAGTGGACAGAAGAATTGATAAGAGAGAAATACGGTAGTTATGTCAATGGCTTTAAAAGATTAGAGCTTGCAGATAAAGTAATTAAAAAACCCATACATGCTTATATTATAACCAGCGATAATGACCCTATAGGTTATATCCAATATTACGATGCTTATGATTTCTCTAGAGAGCAAGGCTATATTCTTAAAGAGTTGCCCTCAAGCCTTGCCTCTATCGATCTTTTTATAGGAGAGAAGGAATATATTGGTAAAGGCTACGGGCCAAAGATTATGGATAAATTCATTCAAGATTATATATTTAAAGTTTTCGATGCTGTATTCGTCGATCCTGACTTGCGTAACAAAGGTGCTATCAAGGCTTACGAAAAGTCTGGGTTTAATATAGCGAGAGAGCTTCCAGATAAAGGTATTGTTTGGATGGTTAAAGAAAAAAATAACATTAGAAAAGGAGTTATTGAATGAGATTTGAACTAAGGCTAAATACTTTAATAGCATGCTTGTTAACATTTATTCTAATAGGTTGTACAAACCTTAATAAGCCATGTGAATCATCATTGCTTAAGGCAAGTAGATCAGGCTATGTTCAAGTTGATAATGGAAAATTATTTTATCAAAGATTTGGGTCAGGCACTCCTATCGTAATCCTTCATGGTGGGCCAGGCCTAGACCAGACCTATCTTTTACCACAAATACTAGAACTAGCAACGGATCATGAAGTTATTCTATATGATCAACGAGGCTCAGGGAAATCATTGGAAACTAAAATAAATTCCTCTTATATAAATATTGACCAGTTTACTAAAGATTTAGAGGATCTAAGAAATCATCTTAAGCTTCAAAAATTCGTACTTGCTGGCCATTCTTGGGGCGGATTACTTGCTATGAATTATGCAACTCAACATCCAAACCATCTCTCAGGCTTAATCTTTATAAGCTCTGCTCCCGCAGATTATAAAGGGCAAAAGGCTTTTATTGATAAATATGTTCAACGAACTAAACCAATTAACAACGATATAAAAGCCTTATCCAAATATAATGATTTTAAAGAGCTTTCAGATTCAGAAATATCAGATTTGTATAAAACATTATTCTCTGTCTATTTCTTTAATCCAGATGAGGTGAATAAGCTTAATCTAAATATGAATGCAGCTTCTGCCCGCAGTGGCTTCAAAGTTATGGAACATATGTCTCAAACTTCTTGGTTAAAACCTCACATAAATTTGGTACCAGGTCTGAAAAAATTGGAGGTACCTACACTTGTAATACATGGTAGGCAAGATATCGTTCCAGCATGGACTGCTCAAGAGATAAAGGATTCTATTCCCAATGCCGAAATAGCTTATTTAGAGCAGTGTGGGCACTTCCCTTATATTGAAAAGCCAAAACCATTTTTTGCTAAAATAAGGCAGCTTATAAGTAAGATTTCGCTTCCCTAACATAAAGAATAAATTTATACAAAATATGACCCAAAGTATCCAGCTCATCCCAGCCACCATCAAGGATTATCCCACCATCCAGAATATGGCACGGTTTTATGTATATGATAGAACGGCCTTCATGGTATGGGAATGCCCCGAAGATGGCATGTTTGAATGCATAGACTTCAAGCATTATTTCGAGTCCATTGAGAAAAAGGCGTTTCTGGTCAGGGTAGGTAGCGAGCTTGCAGGATTCGTATTATTAGACAAGGAAACTTTAATCGATAAAGTGGACTGGAATATGGGAGAGTTTTTTATTCTGGCAAAATTCCAAGGGAAAGGAATTGCCTCTCAAGTTGCTCAAGAGATTTTTAAAGCTCACCCAGGTAATTGGTCGGTAGCAGTTATGCCAGAAAATATTAAAGCTGTAAGATTCTGGCGCAAGATAATAGGAGAAGTATCAAAAGGAAGCTATACAGAGGTTTTTAAGACAGCTGAAGAACTTAAAACTTCTGAAAATCCTGACCCATATAGCATGATTATTTTCTACTTCGAGGCGCGCAGTGCTAGCTCATGAGTCTTAAAGAGATGTTTTCAACCGAGGTTAAGTGCAATCAAGTATATAGCAAGATAAGGACTATAAGAAGTTGGTTGCGGGGGCCGGATTCGAACCGACGACCTTCAGGTTATGAGCCTGACGAGCTACCTGGCTGCTCCACCCCGCGTCAAAGATAATCTTAAATAAAGATTATAAGGGAAGAGAACAAATTAAATAGCAAAACTATCTAATTTGCTCAAATAGAATTTATTATTTTTTAATCCCAAAGCTAAGGCCTGAGAATTTCTTATTGAACGCACTAACGCTTTTGTTAGATTCGTTTGCACTCATTTTTGCTTTTTTATCCCATGCTGGATGCTTTCTAAAATCTGTCTCTACAAGGATTTTCTCGCCAGCATAAGTTGAATAGGTTTCGAATACATCTTTACCTATTTCTAATCTCAACTTCTTATAAGTTGGGTGTATTCCTTCTTTCATAATAATATCCTAATTTATTATTGGCTTAAAGCTGTTTTAACCTTTTTCTTGACAACTTGTGCATGCTTAGATAATTGATTATCCGAAGCATTCAAAAGATAGTTGTCAAGTCCGCCTTTAATTTCAATAGATTTAAGCATACTTGCAGTAACTCTAAATCTAAAATTAGCTTTAAGAGCATCACTATTTAAAGTTACTCTTTGTAAATTAGGTAAAAATTTTCTTTTTGTTTTTCTTTCTGAGTGGGAAACTTTGTGCCCAGATTGAACACCAACTCCGCTCAGCTCACATACTCTTGACATAGAATTATCCAAGCTTTAATCAAATAAATAACATATATTGAGAGAAACTTATATAATAGTTTTTTAGACAAGTCAAGCTAAGATTGCCTCAAAATTGGGTATTTCTTTATCTAACCTTAAAAAAATATTTTCTATGCGCTCACTTGGGTTAGAAAAAGCCTCATGCCTTCATCATAATTTAAGCCAGCAATTTTTTCAGCAATGTTTCTATCCACTTGAAAATGGTGATAATCGATAGGTTCGCTCCAATCTCCCCCCCATACTTTAAAACCGTGTTGCTTGAATATTTCTACAATTGGCTCTACCTTGCCTATATAGTCCTTATTTCTATTGAGGTAGTTTATACCCTCTTTAGGGAAAACATTAATGGAAGCATTTTCTTTGTTAAGTATAAGATAAGGGTTTTGGACAGGGTTAATATCTATGGCCATGCCGAGCCCATGCAGTGAGAGCAAGTTGCTGCCAGCAATTTTCCTATAATTAAAGCAGGAGCTGTTATTGTCCTCCATGGAAGCATCATCATTGCCATTGTAATCATCGATCAAGCGCATTTTAGCGATGGGGAATTTACGGTCATATAGTTTTTTAAATATTTTTATAACTTCTTCTGCAACGACATCTAAAGTTATAAGCTCGCCTTGCTGAGTCTGGTTATTGAAATCACTATATAGGACTTTTAAGAGTTTAAGGCGTTCTAAAGGGATGGAGCATTCCGAAGTCCACACCTTTGTTTTAAGCATAGTTTCCCTTCTTGCTTCAGGGATGGGGTTTATGGTAAATGTCATAAATTTATAAGCGTTTAATTATCCTTTATAGCTTATATTAGCCAAGCATCAAATGCAAGAACCTAGGCATGATTTGTATATATATCAAGTCTTGACTAAGGGTTACTCGTGGTTTATTTTTATTTCTGTAAATAAATTTTTTAGAAGAAGGGTTATGACAATTATTAAATTTAGCGGATGCGATCTTAGCTCTGTAGCGATAAATGGCATCAATAATATTAGCACAATACCTTCAAATCCAGGGGGGCAACTAATCACTCTCTCAAATAACACGATAACAATGCAGCATCTGCTAAATGTAAATCGTATTCAAGGGGGGGTAAAAATAAATTTTCAAAAGTCTATTTCACTCAATATTGCCGAAGGTCATAAAATAATTGTAGAAAAAAATGATAAAGACTATGAGCTTGCCAGAGGAGTTTATAGTGAGGAGGATATTAATAAAATTGTTCATATAGCAGATTTAAAGCCTTTAATTCCTCTCCTAGATAAGATTGATTTTGGCTCAAACAAAGTTAATATTAAGAGCTTAGAAAAGATTTTAATAAACAAAAAAGATTTGGTTGACTATATACATAAAGGTAAAATTGAGGCAAATGAGGAGCAGATTTCAAAATTAAATACTCTGGAAGCTGATACCTACGCTAATATGCATAAAATGTTTCTAATATGGAAGGAAGCGCAATTCGATAATATAGCAAATGATATGAATAACGGCGCGAGTCTCGCTTCTCTCCCAGGCGAGCTTATTAGTATAATTTTCTCTTATATACCCCTTACTGGTGAAGATAGTATACAAAGCAAGGAAATATTAGGGGAAGATATACTCTAGGAAATTTTAAATTATATAGAAAGGCTAGGAATAGTTATGTTTAATATCGAATAACTATTTCTAGCAGAATTTAACATTGATTTAAGTTCGTATATTAAGAGTAAAGGGCCTAATCCCTAAATCATATATTGTCCGCCGTTGATCGATAATGTCTCGCCAGTAATGAATCCTGCTTCTTCTGAGGCAAGGAATAATACCGCTCTTGCGATTTCATGGGCTTCTCCTAGCCTTTTTACAGGTATGTTTATGACAATTTTGCTTAATACTTCGGCTGGAACTTTTGCTACCATTTCAGTGTTAATGTAACCAGGAGCGATAGAGTTTACGGTGATACCTTTAGAAGCACTTTCGCGTGCCAGAGCTTTAGAAAAGCCTATTAACCCAGCTTTGGCAGCCGAATAATTAGTTTGGCCCATCTGTCCAGCTTGAGCATTGATCGAGCTAATATTAATTATTCTGCCATATTCCTGCTCACGCATTTTACCAATCACAGCGTGGCACATATTGAAGCATGAGGTAAGGTTTGTCGAGATAACGGCATGCCAGTCTTCCTTGCTCATCTTGTGTAGCATGGTATCTCGCGTTATACCTGCATTATTTATAAGGACGGAAACGCTTCTGCCGAAGTCTTCCTCAATTATTTTTACTGTCTCAATGCAGGCATCATACTCAGCAACGTCCCACTTATATACTTTTATGCCATTTTGCTTTTGAAATTCCTTTGCAGCTTCTTCATTTGATACATAGCTAGCGGCAACATCATAGCCGGCTTTTTTAAGTTCAATGGAAATTGCTGCACCTATTCCTCTGGTGCCGCCAGTAACAATCGCAAGTTTTTTCATACTATTCTCTCTTTAGTTTTGGTTTAATATAAATTTCAACCGGCAGTTTATATAAGATTTTCTTATCTTGGAAGGAATTTATGAGTTTTAAAGCTATAAAGATTGCATTGAGTAGGAAAAAGGTTTTAGTGGAGTCAAAATATATTGAAAAAGATGATTATCTCTAAGGGGATTCGTTATATTTATTGATGATAATTTATTTTTTATACCCTTGTTTTTGTATTTATTACACCGTATGTTGAGTGAGGCTTAACAATCCAATAAGTTAGGTTTAACAGATCAACAATATCAATATAGTGAGGGTAAAAATGATTAAAGGGTCAAATATAAATACAGATTCTAAAGGATCAAATTTGTTTAATAATGATGCAAGCTACAATTCAGGTACTGGTACTATTAATATATCTGCAAATATAGGTGCTAATGCTATTTCTCAAGTAAGTAATACTAAATCATTACAATTTGCAGGCGCAGAAGGTAGTTATACAATTACAACAAAAGTAGGAGCTCATGAAGTAATGCTTATGCCTATAAGTCTTGCTACGGATAATCATGTATTTACCACTAAATCTGACCTACTCTTGGCTAATACGACTAATGCAACAAATGTTGGCATTTTAACACTTAAAACATTAGGGAGTTCTTTTGAGCCTGATAGCGGCACAGAGTAATATATGATATTAGATAGCCAAATTATTCCCATGAATGGATAATTTGGCTATTCTTAGAGTCTTTACTGACAAGGTAAAGACACCTTACGTCAATTCAATTCCAGACCTAACGGAAAAACGTAAAAGCTTTGCGCCACAAGCAGAAGTTAAGTTGGACGAAAGATAAAAAACAAGCTTATCATCATATTGTGTAAGTTAATGACACAGTAAGTTGAACAGAAGCTGTACCCCTGAAAGAGTCTTACTTTTGTTTACTTATCGTATTTATACACGAATTTCTTTATTTCTTTAACGATAAACTCCCTGAATTTGGAGCCACTAAACACGCCGTAATGGCCAACGCCTTCTTGCAAATAATAATGTTTTTTGCTTTCAGCTATACCGTCACATAGTTTTAATGCGGCCTTAGTTTGGCCAACTGCTGCAATGTCATCTCTTTCGCCTTCTATACCGAGTAGAGCTGTTTTTGTAATCGCTGATAGGTCTACCTTGCGGTCTCTTGAGACGAGTTTTCCTGTGGCTAAAGAAAATTCTTGAAATACTTCTTTAATCGTTTGCAGATAGAACTCTGCGGGCAAATCCATTACTGACAAATATTCATCATAGAATTTTATTTGAGTTTGGGCTTTATGTTCAGCGTCATTAACTAAGTTTTTATATAATTCAATATGTGAATCGATGTGTCTTTCTAGATTCATTCCTATAAATCCTGCGAGTTGTAAAAATCCTGGGTAAACAGGCCGCATAAATCCTGGGTAATTAAATGGGACTCTTGTAATTACAGAAGTCTTGAACCAATCTATACTTTTACCGGTTGCAAAGGCATTCACAGAAGTTGGATTTTTCCTTGCGTCAATAGGGCCACCCATTAAAATCATTGATCTTGGTGTTTTTAAATTATTCTCTGCCGACATAATTGCAACAGCCGCAAGAACAGGCACAGTTGGCTGACATACTGCCATAACATGCGTCCTGGCACCTAAAAATTCGATAAATTCAATAACATAATCTATATTGTCATCCATGTCGAAGTTCCCCTGGGATAAAGGCACTTGGCTTGCGTCAATCCAGTCTGTAATATATACATCGAAGAATGGTAAGCAATCCTGAACCGTGCCTTTAAGTAAGGTGGCATGATGGCCAGCAAGTGGAGCAACAATTAGTAATTTTGGCTGTTTTTTATAATCTTTTTTTTCAAAATGGATTAAGTCACAAAATGGTTTGTGAAGAACGGTGCTTTGACTTACTTTAATTTTTTGTCCATCGATTTCTACTGATCTTATACCAAACTCTGGTTTATGGTATGTACGGGTTATACGTTCAGCTATTTCAAGGGCCGCTTTGTAGCTATTGCTAAAATGAGTTTCATAGAAGGGGTTCAAATCATTCTCCATCCACTCTAAAGAAGCTTTTATCGCATGCCTAATTGGAGACATTTGGAACCTTGTCGATTCTACCATATAATATAATGGATTAAAGTCATATGGCTCTAATCTGTTGAACTCAAACATATAATACCTATTTTATATTAATGCTAAAATAATAACCAATATTAGTTAATATTGTGTTAATACCGATAAATAATAATATTTATTCAAGTATTGCGGTGTAAACCAAGCAGAAAGCATAGCAACAGCTACCTATCTAATTAAAAATTAAGCCTTAGAATTTTGCTATAACAATTTTAGGATAAAAATAGCAATATTATTAAAGCGCAAGATAAATAGCCTTTATATCCATAGGTATCATTAAAAAAATTATTAAAAATTATCTGGCGAACAAAGTTTTAAATCAAAATGATAATTGGATACTAGAAACTTAAGTACCAGATTACGCATTAAAACTGTATTTAACTTTCCCTCGTAGCTATTATTCGAGTTCAGAATGTAATTTGAGAACAACTGTGCCATCTTTCTGCCTTATAACGTAAGCGGGATTATCCTCAGTTCCATTCCTTGTAACTTTAGTGCCCTTGATAACACGAATAACTGATTCAAAGAAAACTTCTTCGATTACACCATGCGCTATACCTTGTCCCCATTTCCAGGAGACAGGGCTGCCGATACTATGAACTTTAGACATTTAAAGCCCTAAAGTTTTGTCAAACCAAGCTTTGTGGCGCTTTTCATCGGCAAAAGCACGTGCTACAAAATCTTTAGCATCTGGCCAAATATCATCATAGTCAGCCATTCTATCATATGCGGCGTTTGTATCAATTTCGTTACTACGCATCGCGCGGAGAATAGCTTCATCGCTGATGAGGTTACCAAGCATTACTTTACCTTTGGTAAGCCATTGTTTGCCGCTTGGGCCTTTAGGCGCTGTTTCATCGTGATTTTCAACAAGTTTTGTTAGTTCTTTGATATGCCTTTCATGGTCAGCTAAAAATTCTTGTAATTGCTTTACGTAAACTTGATTTTCAAGCCTATTTATCGCAGCCTCATATGCTTCTTTAGCATCATATTCTAGCTCTATTAAATCTAATACAGCACTTGTGAATGTGGTTTGTAAACCTACTAATGTAACCATTATATCCTCCCTGATTAAATGATTGAGTTAAACCTAAAAAACTGGAGTAAAATGCCTTAGTAGCTTTTTTGAAGCCTTAGTTAGTTGTATATTTTTACTCCCTTTAATAAAACTATAAAACTATATTAAAATGAGATCAATTATTTTTTACAATTAATTTTAGTAATGCCAATTCAATAGAGAGGCTTTGGAATTTATACATTAACTTTTAGTTAACATATTTTTGTTAAACTTGATAGTGAATAAATTTATGGAGCGAATAATGCCTAAAAATGATGAAAACCTATTTTCTTATTCGGATGAAGAGATAAAAAAGATAGTTGAAGGTATTGATGAATATATCGGTATTAAAAATTTGAATTCATATCCTCTGTCAAATATTGCAAGTAAGGAAGAGCTAGAGCAAAAAATGATTGAGATAAGGGATTTATTTAAACAAGGTGGCTATCCCAGAGGCGTAGATGAAATGATATATGCCAACGTTAATAATTATGTGGGTTTTGCTGTTGGGCCTATGGCCGATTTAATTGATTCCTATAAGAAAAAAGATTACGATAAGTTTGAAGGCATCTTAAGAAAGAACAAAGATATAAACACAGTATTGACGCTAGACTATATATTAGCACGAGAGTATGATGAAAAGGCTTTGAAGCTACTACTAAAGTGTATCCCTAGCTCTGATTTGACCCAAACCGTAATTTCAGAGGGCGGGATTGAAGCGATAAATTTCTACCTTGGTTTAAAAGGAAAAGAAAGTCTGGTATCGAAGGAACTTGATTTGTCCATAGAGGCTATTCAAAATTATCATCAAAATGCTATTGAAACATTGAAAAAAGATTGGGCTAGATGTCCTCAGCCTTCGGATAAACTTAAAGAAATGGCAAAAATTGGTATAGATTATTATACTTCCTCAAAAGAGAAAATAGATTTTCTGATTGATTTAAGAGAAAGTATAACTAATATGCTTGACGGTGCATCAATCAGTGAGGTGCTAAAAAACTCTAATAACAATTGTTACAGACATTGTTCCGCTTTAGCAGAAGCAATTAAAGAAAGTGGTATTACTGCTAGACAATTTTTATCTGTAATTGATGTTTATGATCCTAAATTATCACAGCAAAAGTTGCAAGCCATCGAAGACCTTGGGCTACATCTATGCAAGGATGAGAAGAGTAAGAGCAACTTACAAAAGCTTATGTATAATGCTTGGCTTTCAAATGACAATGTTGCAGCACAGTACCAAAATTATTGCAAACAAGTAGCTGAGCAAGCGTTCAATGAAGCGATTAAAAGCCCTGAAGCGAAACCATTAATTAAAAATATGCGTCAAGAGATTATAGGCGCACTAGTTGCAACTATACAGTCGGATAAAGGGTTGAAGAAGGCTTATATAAAAAACCTAAGGGGTGAGCTGGGTAAAGGTTCAGAGCAACAAAATGCCCTCAATAAAGATTCTTTAGCTAAGCAGTTATCAGGAATAATAGAAAGCACTGCTAAAGAAGGAAAGTTCACTAGTAATCTTCAAAACCTTCGCAAGCCTAGTAAAAACCTCAAAAGATTTGAAAAAAGGGAAAGTGGTAAGGTTGGTTTTATTGAAAGGGTTGTTCATAGAGTAAAGAAATTTTTGATTAAATCCTACAATAAAGATAAACTGATAAGCGAGGTAAATAAGGTGAAACAAAAGCTGGGGCCTTTTAAAGAAACTGTTGCAACGAAGAGCAAAGAAATGGTTAACCAAACTTTTGCTGAGAAAGTAAAGCAAGGAAGGAAAAATAATTTAAACAATAGGAGTATTTAAGTATATTTGTTTTACTTAAAGAATTGGAGTGGTAGTAGCTTATATTTACGTAGGCTGTGAAAGCTCAGCACCTTTGAAACGACAGATTTTTACAGTCTAGAGGGTGGTTCATTAAGTCTTCAACTAGAGGTTGTAATTTTTGACCCCCCCCCCTATTTTTTTCAAACTTTCGTAAAAAATAATATAACAGTTAATGAATTAACATATATTACAAAGCTTCAACCTAAAGTAGTAATTTTTTGACCCCCCTATATTTTTTGCTATTATTTTAATTTTTCGAAAAACCTCCAGCCGGCTTGCGCCATCCTGCCTATCATATATTATCCTCTATTAGAAATTGCATTTGACGGAATATCCCCCCATTTCTCGTGGGGAGCCAAACTTGCTACTATCAAACCTCTTCATAAAAAAGAAACAGATTCTTTATTGTTACCAATTTTTTCCTATAAGCATAATAGATGAAAAAAGCCCTGGACTAAGGGTAGAGGAGGGGAAATCTTATACGGACTGGCTAAAAAATTATTATATTTTTCCCAGTAACAACTTTATAACTATGATTTAAACCAAATTAAAGAGGAAAATTATGCATGATTTTATTAAAGCAGCTAAAGAAGGTAACCTTGCAACTGTTCAATACTATATTAGTCAAAATATTGATATTGATATTAACGATGAAGATGGCTGGACAGCTTTAATGTTCGCTGCAAGAAAGGGGCATTTAGACATCGTAAAGGTTCTTATAGAATATGGTGGTGATATTAATAAGGCAGATAAATATCGCTGGACAGCTTTAATGATCGCCGCAGAAAGGGGCCATTTAAACATCGTAAAGGTGCTTATAAAAAATGATGCTCACATTAATGGGGCAAATAAGGATGACTGGACAGCTTTAATGATCGCCGCAGAAAGGGGCCATTTAAACATCGTAAAGGTGCTTATAAAAAATGGCGCTCATATTAATGGGGCAAATAATTATGGATGTACAGCTTTAATGGTGGCTGCAGATAAAGGGCATTTAAACATCGTAAAGGTGCTTATAGAAAAAGATGCTCATATTAATGGGGCAAATAAGCATGGCTGGACAGCTTTAATATTTGCTGCAGGTAAGGGGCATTTAGATATCGTAAAGGTGCTTATAGAAAATGGCGCTGATATTAATAAGGCAGATATAAAGGGATCGACGGCTTTGATAGTGGCTGTAAGGAATGATAAATTTGATGTTGTAAAAGAGCTTATAACAAAGGGAGCAGATATAAATAAAGCCACAAATTCTGGCAAAACAGCGTTGATGGAGTCTGCAGAGAGGGGGTATTTAGACATTATAAAAAAGTTTATTGCGCATGAAGCCATAATTAATGCTACAGATCGTAGTGGCTTTACGGCTTTAATGTGGGCTACAATGAGAAAGCATTCAGGAGTTGTAAAAGAGCTTATTGTAAAGGGAGCGGAGATTAATCAAGTATGTTCTGCTTATGGCGATACAGCACTAATTAAAGCTGGATATTATGGGTGCAGAGAATCGTTAATCGAGCTGGTAAACGCAGGAAGTGATTTACTACTCATTACCAAAGAGGAAGGCTTAAGTAATATAGTATTATATAAGCTCTTAAGAGAGGCTTTTGATAAATTCAATATGCTAGTAGTAGAACGCTATTCTGAATTAAATACAGTTGCAAAACTTGAATTGCTACGAGCATTCAACTTTATGCAAGATAACTACGAGACGTTCAGCAAATACTATTCAATAGAAGAGATTAAGCGGATAAAGGCTTCCCTTGAAGGAGAGAAGTCTCTAGAAAAGTTTATGGATATAAGCTCATTAGACAGCAGAAAACTGGATACTATGCATAAGCTTATAGATAAACTTAAGCAACTGAAGCATATTTCAAAGTTTAAGACTAGATACGAAACAGAAGGTATAAACATAGACGAAGTTGCAATCTATAAAATGTATATTCATGCTAAAAATATAGCTAACGTAGGCTACCAGGATTTTACTAAGAATATTAAGCGAAATATCAAAGCATTTTTAGGCGAAGACGATAAAACTCAAGCGCAGGAAAACTCTGAAACCAGCAAAATAAAGCTGCTTAATCTACCGAATGAAATACTTGCTAAAATATTTCTTGATGTTTTTATAGCGAATAAGCTGCAAAAAGATAACTCTGATAATGAGAGCATATTATTATGCGCAACTGACTATGTTTATGAGATTTACACGGTAAAGCATGATATAGAGGAGCTCGGCGTGATATTACATTCGTAAATTTGATTTAAGGACCGTATTCCTTCGTTTGTCTGGTGGGTTTCTAAGCTATTGTTTTTACTTGTATTTTATAACATGCGAATTTGCATATTTTTAGTTATAGTAAATTTATTTAAAGTGTGGTACGTCGTCATTCCTCGCTTACGTATTACTCATACGCTGCGCTCGTTATTCTAGTACCACAACTCAACTAATTTCACTATATAAGTCTGGAAACCCGCTTTCTCTCGTTCTAAATTCCAGACATTTTATAAAACATAATATTATTGAAAACCTGATTACAGCTAGCATTGCTATAGGACTGAACGGATACTAAGGACCCTCGTTGATGCTTGCCTGATAACCAGCTATCAATTGGCCTCTAGACCAATGCACCTAAAAGGTCACTTCAGCTAAAATCACTATATAATATACCGCATATGCCAAAAAATATAAAAATTAATTTAACTGCATCCAACGCAGATATATCGGAAGCCTTGCTGTTCAATTTTTTGCTTATTTAAAATATTTCTAAGGTCAATTATCAGTTTTTCCTTTAAAACATCATATAGGGTGCTATAGTCAAATTCAGCAAATTCTGCCCATTCGGTTAAAATTAAGACACAATCAGCGCCATTTGCAGCATCTCTAATTGAAGAGGCGTAATTAACTCCACTAAGAATCTCTTTTGCATTCTCCATACCTTCAGGGTCATATGCTTTAATATGAGCTTTGCGTTCAACAAGAAGCTTTACTATCTCTATCGCAGGACTTGATCTAACATCATCTGTATTTGCCTTAAAAGTAAGCCCAAGCACAGCAATAGTTTTATCTTGTAGGTTTCCTCCGGTCGTTCTATTATTCAAGTCTCCTCTCAGTGCTCTAATAATCTTCTCGACCATTAAATGTTTGCGCTTTTCATTAGAAGCAATAACGGCCTCAATTATTCCGCATGGCTCATTTAAGTGTTTAGCAAGGTAGGCAATGGCTAGAATGTCTTTAGGAAAGCACGAACCACCAAATCCAGGGCCAGCTTTAAGGTGTCTGCTACCTATTCTCTTATCAAGCCCCATACCATAAGCAAGATCCTCAATATTACCACCAATATCTTCGCATAGATTAGCCATTTCATTTATGAAGCCAATCTTTAGTGCTAGGAAAGAGTTAGAGGCATATTTGATTAACTCCGCACTAGTTGTGTCCGTCTCAACTATTCTAACCCCTTTATCGAGTAAGGGCTTATATATTGCTCTCATTACCAAGGCTGATGATTCAGATGATGTACCTATGACAATTCGATCAGGATTTATAAAATCATCTATAGCTTGACCTTCTCTTAAGAATTCAGGGTTTGAAACTATTTGATTTTTAAGATTTTTCCTTATTAAATATTCTTGAATATTTTTAGCAGTACCTGGCGGTACTGTAGATTTTATAACTATTATTTGATGCTCATGTATAAATTCGCATAAATTGTCTATAGCTGCATAAACAAAGGATAAATCAGCGCTTCCATCAACAGCTGAAGGAGTGCCGACAGCTATGAATATCGCATCTTGCTGCTTTATTGTAGAATCAATGTTTTGCGAGAATTTAAGATTTTTATTTAAAAGGTTCTTTTTAAGTATTTCTTCAAGACCAGGTTCAAAGATTGGGGTTTCACCCATTTCAAGTTTCTTTATTTTTTCCTGGTCATAATCTATACAGGTTACCTCATGACCTAAATCGGCAAATATAGATCCTGAAACGAGTCCAACATAACCTGCGCCTATAAAACTTATTTTCATAAATGAACCTTTTTAATCATAAGTTGCCTATTTAGCTTAACGTTCAATTTGTATCTTCTTACTATATAAATTACAATAATCAGAACTAATTGATTACATTAAGCGTCTTTTAGTCATAATATTGCTTTTAATCTTTGATTTCTCTTATTGTAAGCCGTTATAATGAATATATTGATAAACTACCCAAAAGTTAAGTAGATGAGAAAAGTTTTTAAAATAATATCCTATATACTTATATTTATTATATTTTTACTTGGTGCCTTATTTATTACTATTAATAAGCTTGAAACACAAGCAATAAGTAAAATAGCTAAAAATATTATAGAATATAAATTAAGCACAAGTATATATAAGGTTACAATAGGGGAGTTTGTTATAAAGAAGCAAGATAAGGACTTCTACAGTCTAAAGCTTTCAAAGTTACAAATATATAAGAAACAAGATAATGAGATAAACAAAATTGGTTCAACGAAAGACATTGATATTACACTAAATACTAGTCAGCTTTATAGGTTGAAATATGTTCCTGTTGATATTAGCGTAGACCGCTTGAACTTCGAATTTTCTAAAGATCCTAATGAGATAGAAGAAGTTACCGAAAGTGTGCTTGATAACTTAGTTTCCATTATAAAAAGTCAACTATTTTGGGTTGGCAATATCAAGTTAAGCAAAAGTAAATTAGGCTTTGTTATAGGTGATAGGACGCGGTTTCTTGATATATCTTCCGCGAATATGGCTCTAAACAAGGAGCAAAAAAAAATTAATCTTCGTCTTACTTATGAATTAAGAAATCAGAGTAAACATAGTCATGATCTTGATTTAGACTTGTCTTTAGTTAAAAATCGTTACTTAAATATTTCCGCTAATTTAAGTAGTCTGCCTGCTCATTTACCTATGAGCCAATTATCAATGAACAGGTTGCAAAACTTGCAACATGCAGCTAATGAAATTTTGATTTCTGGTTCGATATTTCATAGTTATGATAGCCGCAAGAGAGCTCATACTAGCATAATTAATTTAAATAAATTCACAGGAAAATTACATTCAATACAGAATGAAGGCAAAATACTAAATATCAAGTCATCTAAATGTTATATAGAGATTCTTGAAGATTACGATATGTTTAGGGTAAATAATTGCTCATTGAATTTCGGTAATGATAGTTCTTTAAACCTCGAGGTTTTATTCAATAAAAAGCATAATATCCCGAAATCGCTAGAGATAAGTGGCGATTTGAATAATCTTCCTGTAGGTATTATAGATTACATAACGGATCCTTCGGAACCAAGCGATACAAAAGAGTTTTTAGACGAATTTATCGAGAAAGGAAATATAAGTAAGGGTAAATGGAGAATAAAATTAGATAAAAAGTTTTTTAATAAAAAGTCTTTTGCTACTTCAGAGATTAATGGTAATTTTCATATAAATGATACTATCTTTAAGTATGAAGGTGGTCATCCTAAAATTACAAATCTTCAAGCGGATGTCACTCTTGAAGGTACAGTAGCTAAATTCTCCAATATAAATGGTAAGGTAGAAAGATCGAATATCTCAGATAGTAAAGTAACCTTTGATTGGCTAAAATGGGATGATGAAGGTATTGAGGTTGATTGTAAAGTAAAAGGACCTGTTGGAGACTTCATTAAGTATATTGAGAAGCCTCAAATAGCAAGCTTGAAAGCTAAAGGTGTAGACCTTGCTACTTTAGAAGGTATAGCTGATACTTCAGTAAAGGTACATGTCCCACTTAAAAAAGAACAGAAAATTTTGGTGAAAGTTGCTAGCTTTTCGTCGGATTTTGGTATGAAGTTCTTAAATGATACAATTCATCTTAAGAATACTACTATAAAGGGAAGCTTTGATGAGGCTAAGCTTGCAGTGAATGGTAATGGTTTTATTAATGGAGCTAAGGCAAATATTAGTTTTGAGCATAATTTCGATAATAAAGTAGAGTTTGAGGATTTATTAAAAGCAGATATTTATCTTTCTTCTAAATTAGAGCCTAACGAATACTTTTCTATTAATAAGGGTGAAGCTAATTTAAAAGTAGACTATAAATCTAAAAACGATAATGGATTTTGGAATATTGAATCTGATTTAAAGAATGCTGAATTAGTAGTTGATAAAATAGGTATCGTTAAACCTCTTGGTAGAGATGGGTTTATTAAATATTCAAGCTCAAGTACATATAACCATACAGAGCCAGCCTTGTTTAAATTCAAAGCTGCCAATGGGATAGATATTGTGGGTAAGGTTTCCTCTAAAGGAGACTCTACAAAGGTTATTATCGATAAGTTTAATTATGGTGATACACGGCTTAAGGCGGAGTTAAACTTCTCAAGCGATTATAAAAATTATAAAATATATGGCTCTTCATTTGATTTATCAGCTGCCGATATAGGAAAATTATTCAGTACAGGTAAGAGGACTACTAGTTCAAACTATGATATAAAGATAGATAAAGTTATTTTAAAAAATGGCATAGATGTAAAGGATCTTAAATTAAGTTTAAAATGTTCAAAAGAAAAATGCCATGCAGGATATATGAATTCATATTTTGGCGATAATAGAAGATTCTTTGATATGTTGCTTAAAGATAAGAAGGATCATGAAGAATGGACTATAACAACCAATAATGCTGGTGCTTTATTTAGAGGTTTTGGGGTCTATCCAAATCTTCGTAGCGGGACGATGATTATGCGTCTATACCATAGTAACAAGCTCGATAATAAAGATAATATAAAGACAGCTTCAACGCATGGCACAGTTAGTATTAAAAGATTTGCCACTGTAAAAACTCCTTTCATGACTAAGTTAGTTTCAATTATATCTTTACCAGGATTTATAAATACAATAACAAGAAGAAATTATATTTTATTTCGAAAGTTCAACGGTAAATTCTCATTTGATGATGGCGTATTAAATATTGATGAGGGAGCAGCAGAAGGTTTTTATTTCGACTTTAATATCCGTGGTTCTGTAGATACGAATAAAAGATCTTATCACTTAAAAGGACAGGTGGTACCTGCGCTTTATGGTATTAGTTATATTGTTAAGAAGATACCTATAATAGGGCAGGCGTTTTCTGGTGGACGTAGGAAAGGGTTATTTGGAGCACCTTTCGTTTTGAAAGATAATTATTAGTAATTTCTCAAAAAAACAGGCTTTAATTACAAAAATAATTTTATGGAATATTCTGTAAAATTGATTTAAAATCTTTCTCAAATTCCATTAAATACCCTTATGAATATGCAAAGCCTTGAGGATCTAAAGCAGAGATATAAATACGATAAAGCAACCCCAATGATGCAGCAGTACTTGGACGTAAAGTTGGCGCACCAAGACTGCCTTGTGTTATTTAGAATGGGGGATTTTTACGAATTATTCTTCGAAGATGCTCTGGAAGCCTCGAAAATACTAGGTATTGCTATTGCCAAACGCGGCAAGCATGATGAAGAAGATATACCAATGTGTGGAGTTCCTTTCCATGCTTTAGATTCATACCTTAATAAATTAATTGAAGCTGATTATAAAATTGCGATCTGTGAACAGCTTGAATCGCCAGAGGAAGCTAAGAAAAGAGGCTATAAAGCTGTAGTAAAAAGGGATGTAGTACGCATAATAACGCCTGGAACTATTGTAGAGGAATCGATTGTTAATCAGAACGAACCTAATTACCTTGCGTCAATTTGCTTCAACCAAGATACTTGTGCTATATGCTATATCGACATCAATACTTCTGAATTTGCTGTTACAGAGGTTCAAAATTCTCTTTTATCACATGAGATTGCCAGGCTGCTCCCAAAAGAGGTATTAGTTAGCGAAAAAATTCAAAATATAGAGACGCTTTTTTCGCAATTGAATGTTGCAAAAGTTAAATTAGTTTACCAAGTCGATAGTTATTTTGATTTTAAAAAAAACAAGCATGCAATTGAGGCTTTTTATAATATCCATACTACTGATTCGCTTGGTAACTTAAGTAAAAATCAAATAGGGGCTATAGGAGCAATTCTAGAATATTTAAAATTGACTCAAAAAGCTAATCTCCCGCAAGTTGGTTATCCTAAAATCATTAGCTTAGAAAGCATAATGCAGATTGATGCTTCAACAAGAAGGAATTTAGAAATTGTTAAAAATCTTTGTGGTGAATCAAAAGGTAGCCTTTTAAGTATTATAGATAAAACAATTACAAAAGCAGGAAGCAGACTACTATATCATTATTTAACCGCCCCTTTAACTACCATAGAAAAAATAAATTCACGCCTATCTTTAACTGAATTTTTTATTAATAATTTAAGCCTTGTTGATAAGATTCGTGCTAATTTAAAAATGGCAGGGGATATTGAGCGTTCTCTTGTCAAAATTTCTATGAGAAGAGCTTCTCCACGTGATCTCCTTGCTATTAGAGATACTATAGAATATGGGTTAAAGATCAAAGAGTACATATATAATTCAGTAAAACTTAATCTTCCCGAGCCTTTGGTTAAAATATTTAGCGATCTAGGGGGCGATGAAGAGATATATTCATTGTTAGATGCTGCCCTGAATGGGGAAGCTCTAAACTATACTAATGAAGGTGGATATATTAAGAGAGAATACCATCCCCGTGTAGATGAGCTCTACTCTCTTATAGAGAATAGTACGGAAGTGGTAGAGAAGTTACGCAGGCGTTATCAAGAAGAAACAGGTATTGATAGTCTTAAAATCAACGGCAATAATCTTTTAGGTCTGTATATAGAAGTTACCCAAAGATTTGCAGGTAAGATTACCGATCCAAAATTTTTGCATAAACAAACCTTAAGCAATGCAATAAGATACACAACTGAAGAGTTAAAGCAATTAGAATCAGATATTGTTAACGCTAGAAACTCTGTTATCGCTCTAGAGCAAGAAATATTCAGCCAACTGTGCCAATCAGTAATGAAATCTTCTGAAAAGCTGCAGAAACTAGCAAAAGCATTAAGTATACTGGACGTTTTTTGTAATTTTGCCTTTATTGCTGATGAGTACAACTATACAAAGCCAATTATAGATTCTTCTAGAGAATTTTTAATAAAAGAAGGAAGACATCCAATAGTAGAGAGAAGTTTAAAACTACAAAATCAATCTTTCGTTGCAAATAATTGTTGCCTAAATGAAGAACAGCGCCTATGGCTTATAACTGGGCCTAATATGGCTGGTAAGAGTACTTTTCTGCGGCAAAATGCCCATATAGCTATACTTGCGCATATTGGTTCGTTTGTGCCTGCTTCATATGCTCATATTGGAGTAATTGATAAAATATTTAGCCGAGTTGGAGCTGCTGATGATATATCAAAAGGCCAATCTACCTTTATGGTAGAGATGGTAGAAACTTCGGCTATTCTTTCTCAAAGCACGGAAAGGTCTTTTATCATCCTTGATGAGATTGGCCGTGGTACATCTACTTACGATGGTGTATCGATTGCTTGGTCTTGTCTTGAATATATTCATGATAAATTAAGATGTCGAAGTTTATTTGCGACTCATTATCATGAACTTACAATTTTAAACCAAAGTTTAAATGCCCTCCGTAACTACAATATTATGATCAGCGAAGATAACGGTAAATTACTTTTGCTCCATAAAATTATTGAAGGTGCAGCTGATAAATCCTACGGTATCCATGTAGCCGAGCTTGCAGGCCTGCCAAAAAGCGTAATTAAAAGAGCAAAACAAATTCTTAAAGAGTTAGAACAATCCTCTAGCAAACATGCTGTTAAAATTGAGGATACCACTGCTCTTAATTTATTTAACTATGCTTCAACATCTAGTCAAGCTGTTGAAGAGCTAGATGAACTTAAAGACAGGATAGCAAAAATCGACCCTGATAAAATGACACCTATGGAAGCCCTGCAGGCATTATATGAGCTTAAAAAAGAGCTGCAGGAGGTTTGAAATAAGCTTTCATACAATTTAACTTTTTACTATTAACTATTCTATAACTAATTTTTTCTGCTTGTCAAAAAGTTTAAAATACGTTAATATTTGTTTGATATTTTATTTGAATAGGTTTCAGTATGAGAAAAGAATTGGATAATAATAAAAATCTAGAAATTGCTCCAGAAGCACCAAAAGAGATTATTACAGAGCGCCTTATTTTGCGTCAAATTTCTTCGATGGAAGAACATATTGCAGGGAAAGAAACTTGGGAAAAGCTAGGGGAAGGTGAACTAAAGATGTATCAGAACCTTAATGAAGCTGGGTATTATAACCACCCAACCATGTTTACAAACTACAATGTTTATATCAAGGACACTAATGAGCTTATAGGCCAAGTTGGTTTAAGCGCTGTAGAAAAAAACAACAGACTTGCCGCTGAAGCAGCACATTATTACTCTGAAGCTGCTAGAGGAAAAGGATATGGCCCAGAAGTGCTTATAGCAACCAAAGAGCATTTATTAAATCCTAGTATTGGTAAAAGAGTAACCTACCCTAAAATCCAGCATGAGTTTAAAGGTGAATATGTTCCAGATCCTATTGAAATAAAGGTTTCTGAAGTGCCTTTATCAATGCTATATGGTGTCGTTGAATTTATGAATTACCCTTCTGTTTCTGCATGTAATAAAGCTGGATGGGATCTGCATTTTGTTTATGTTCCAAACACTTCCCTGAGATCCTATATTTATACAACTTATAAAGCACCGCTGCCAAGCTTATCCTCAGAGGGTATAAATAGCATCAAAAATATTACGCAAATTTTCGATAAAAATTTTGAAGCTTTTGAACGCCTATCTTTTAAAGAAAGATGTGAATCTTTAAAAGAGGAATTGCAGCCTAACCTTAAAATATTACTAAATGATAAGGATCCTATAAGTTTTGTTTCGGCTTTAAAATTATATAAAGATATTTTTAATGAGGAGCCTAAGATAATAGACTTAGAAAATAAAATTAAGGCTTGTAATAATTATTTTAAGGATTTAAAATTCACTGACTATCTCTTTGCTGATTTTGGCTTTAATGCAGAAGATACTCTTAATTGGTTAGGAGCAAATTATCCTGAAATAATAAACAAAAGTGATGAACAAACTTCTAAAATCACTCATGAACAGAAGTTAAACGATGAAAGTGAAATTATCGATAACTCTGATAAAGCGGAATATTCAGGCCTCTGTAAGCAGCTCTCAGATGTTATTCCTGGCGATTTTAACGACACTCATGATTTGGTATAGTTAGTCATTTTGATCAATTTAAAATGCTGAAACGTGTTCAACATGACCAATGATTTGTTTGACTATAGTAAATTTATTTAAAGTGTGGTACGTCGTTATTCCTCGCTTACGTATTACTCATACGCTGCGCTCGTTATTTCTAGTACCACAACTCAACTAATTTCACTATAAATCCCCATCTTTAGCTAAAGATGATATGAAGAAGCTTAAGGCCAAGTTGGAAATTCTTAAATAATCCAGCCCTGAATCAAATTACCACGGTAGCATTCTTCGAAGAGTTTGATCCTTTTTATAAAAATGATGGAATAGGGATGCTGCTATATGCATAATTATAAAGCCGGCAAAGAATAATCCTGCATTTGTGTGTAGGCTGTAAGCTGGGCTTGAAAGTAACGTATTTTTTTCCTGCATTGCTGGAATTTCGAAGAGGCCAAAAAAATTAATATCATATGCACCAAACAAGGACATAGCCATTCCGCTGGCAGGCATAGCGAACATTAAAACATATAATATTGTATGCACAGCACGTGCAATGAAACTGATTATTTTATTATTTGATTCTAACGGTGTTGGGATAATATTTATAAATCGCCAGATTATTCTTGAAGAGATAAGCAGCAGAAGTAGAGTACCAAAAGCTTTATGTATTCCATATATCGTCCATTTAATATCGCTTTTCTCCATGTTTACCATAATAAAACCTGCAGCAAGTATCGCAATATAAGATAAACCTAGTAACCAGTGAAAAGCTTTAGCAACATATCCATATTCATTCTTTGTGTTTTTCCACATATAATCCTCCTAAAATTATGCTTTTAGTAAAAATTTTAATTTACTTATAATTCGACTAAAACGATAACAATTTTGTGTGTTCTAACCTGCGACAGCATAAATTATTGATCTTTATTCAGTAACAAAACTTTCTGGCTCTTTATATTCTGTATCTAACTTGAACTTTAAAGTAACTGTTGTCCCTTTACCTTGGGTGCTTTTAATATCGAATTCACCGAGCATTAGCTCAATTAACTTTTTAGTTAAAGGTAAACCAAGGCCTGTACCTTCGTATTTTCTGCTAAGTTTATTGTCTACTTGTCCAAAACTAGAAAGAGCCTTTGGTATATCTTTCTCTGCTATACCAATTCCTGTATCTATGACTTTGACGTAAACAAATTCGTTAAACTCATCTTTGTCGATAACTAATGTTACCGAACCATTTTCAGGAGTAAATTTTACTGCATTTGATAATAGGTTTAGTAAAGCTTGCTTCAAACGCTTTGGATCGGCCTTGATAATTACATGCTCCTCAGGAACTTGCTCGATTAATTTTACTTGATTCGAATCAGCTCTAGGTTTGACAAACCTCATACTTGCAAGAGCAATTTTTGTGAGATCAACATCGATATGTTCAACTTTAAGCTTATCTGCTGAAGCTTTAGAAAAATCGAGTATGTCATTAATTACAGACAATAAGTGCTTCCCAGAATTATTAATATCGTTAATATAATCTTTATATTGCGGGATTGGGATGGCGCCATAAGCCTCAGACTGGATGATTTCAGAGAATCCGATTATGGCATTTAAAGGAGTTCTAAGTTCATGACTAATATTTGCAAGGAACTCAGTTTTCTCTGAGCTTTCATTCTCTGCTTTAATTTTGGCTTCCTCTAGCATTCTGTTCATTTCATGTTGGCGGTCAATTATATTTTGAGCATTGTGAGTATTATAAACTACAACAGCAAAAAAGACGACGAATACGGTTAAGAAAATTATGAAGACTCTTCTTTCTAGAAAAGTAATGTTTTCCATTGCTTTCGACGTATCAGTAACTATTTCGATGATACCTTTGACATTTTTTTTGGTTCCATCATTGTCGATTAAAGGAATATAGCTTTTGACAATCAAGCTCCCAATGGAATTCCCTACTTTTTCAACTTGGGCTTTTGGTAGAATCTGATTGGTTGGCTGGCCAAAATAAGCATTCTCTAAGGCTTTGGTACCATCTAAATGATTATTCAAAAATACGTGATCAAGAGAAATAGACAAAGATTTATAAAGCGATCCGTAGACCCCTTCACTTGTTTCATTCAACTTTAAAGAGTTGGTAGATAAGAAAACATTTCCGTTTTCATCGTAAAAGTTTACTTTAATAAAATCCAAACTATCAAAAAAATCTATTGAGACTTTTGCAAAATTTACAAACTCAGGGGTACTTATTAAGTCTTCGTATTTTTTTGTCGATACAGTCTTAACGATATCGTGGTTTCTATCCCAAATTATATCTTTGTATACACTCGCAAGCTTAGTGTTACTCTCGGTTATACTACCAAGTAGAATACGTTCTATCATAAAATATCTGTAGTAAATAATACTCATCAATACTGTAATAAAGAGCGCAATAAACGAAAAACGTATTATATTTTTATTTTGTAGCATAATAAATTAATTCATAATTATTATTATAAATCTTATTTTAGCAGATATTTGTATTTTATGGGTGGCATTTTTGAAAATAGATTTAAAAATATTAAACTAAGTAATATAAAAGAATTACCTCTCACTCAATCACAGGTGAATAACTTTACCGGAAAAAGTTCTTTGTTAAGTAATTTTGCAGCAGGTACCAATATTACAGGGGTAGTAGTATCTACTAATAAAAATGGTGAGGCAATCCTCATTACTGATGAAGGCCAATTCTTTCTTAATCAAGCTCAATCCTTAAAGAAAGGAGATCAGCTTAATTTAAGAATTGAATTGCTGCAGGGAGAGTTTGTAGCGAGGATAATAACAGTTAATGATAAAACTAGTCCAGAAGATATCCCTCCCTTAAGACAAAATCTGTATAATCACTCAGGTAGAAACCTAATTATAAATACGGGTCGAAGGGAATATCTAAGTAAGGGTAATCCTGAGGAAATCATTGATATTTCTAATATTTTAGAACTCCAACTAGGATCAGTTATAGCATTAAAGGCAATAACTACAAATCAAAATAAGTTGATACCGCCTTTGAACATTATACAAAAAAAACTTGAATCTTCAGGTTCTGTAGCAGCGGCGAATGATGGCACAACTAATCTTGATGAAACTTTTGAAGACTATTTTGATAGGAAAATAACCTTAGAACAAAGTAAAATACTTATAGAAAACTTAAAGTATATAAATACGAATAGTAGGTTAAATTTCAAACTAATAAATGTAAATAGTGAGAGTAAGGCATTTAAAGTAGAAAACGAAGGTTCTAGTAAAAAATACTCTTTAGAGTCTAGATCTACGGAGAGATTGTTTTTACAAGATAATAGAATTTTTCTGGCTGCTAAGCTAATCGAGCAGCAAAGCAAATTTTATATTCTAACTGATTTTGGTGTATTTGAACCTGAGATACCAATCAAAGATATTAACCTGCAAGGAACTCTTACCTTTGAGCTAATAAATGTTGAAAATAACAGCGAGATAAGTAATGATTCTTATAAATTTGATTTAACAAAGTTTTTTAAACCGAGTGTTCGGTGGGACAATTTAGAGAAATATCTTAATGCAACTACAGATGGTATGGTAAATGACGTTGAGGACCATCAAATTCCTTTGCCTACCTTGGGTAAATCTTTACTTGCTAAGCTTGTTAGATTTGAGGAGGCTATTAGGGCGGGTGGTCTACAGGGATTATTAAATAAAGAGAATTTTCTCAAAGAAACGCAGAATGCTGATAAAGATGGCGAATTGCTGAAACTAGTTCAAGAGGATATGGATAATATAGAATACTTGAATAAGCAACTAATAAGTAATTCCCCGAACGCTTGGCAATTTTTATTGATACCATTATTGCATGAAAAGCAATTAAATTATATTAAATCATTTACAAGGCACGACGAAAAAGATCCAACTAGCATGCGTTTTGTCGTTGAATTTACAACAGCTCTTACTGGTAATTTACAGTTAGATGGGTTAATACGTATCCAGGATTACACTAATAAGAAAATTGAAAACTTTAATTTGATTGTCAGATCAGCAAATTCAATGTCTGAGGATTTTAAAAATGGTATATTAGAAATATTCCAAAATACC